>DASYZF010000164.1:0-4135 GCA_035946515.1 Gammaproteobacteria bacterium
CGCCATTGCGCCGTAGCTCACGGCTCACCGTCGAGGGCGCGCGCCCCAGGGTGCCTGCGATCCAACGCAGCGAACGCCCCTTCGCCACGGCCCGCGATATCTCCTCACGCTCCGCCAAGCTTAGCGCCAATCGCGAACGGCGCCTTGGCCTCGGGCGGATGCCGCTGCTCTCGGCCAGTATGCGTTGGATCGATCCGTGCTGCCAGTCAAACAGCTGGGCAATCTGCTGGAGCGATTCCCCTTTCTGCCACCGTTCCCACATAACGGCCTTCTGGCTTTCCGTGTAATAGATGCGTGTCCGGTACTTCACTTGCAACACCTCCTTCTGCTCGCGCAGAATCTAGCGTGTTGCATCGATCAGTTGAAATCGCAGTCGGGAGCAGCCCTTTGCAAGAATCTTCTATGAACATTTGAGTTGTCCCTAGATTGAAATTCGTAGGGTCTCGCAGCTACGAATACAGCGACACTCGAGTTTGCGTTATTTGCGCACAAATACTGCGGGTAATTTCATCAATTAGGGTGATAAACTCGTGATTTACAAGGGTAACTCGTTGAGTCCATTGAGTGTTTAGCGAATTCCGCGAGACCCGCAGAAAATGCGGGCGTATCGGCGTGTGCGATTGTACGCCGCGTCTCGACATGGTTTCAGGGAGCCCGCGGGTGAAGGCAGGTCGAGCGATCGTCCTCATAACCGCCCTGCTCGCCTCCGCGCCGGCGCTCGCCGACGATACCAACGGTTCCTATGCGCCCGACCTCCAGGGCATGGTCGACGCACCGGCATCCATCACTTCCCCGGAAGCCATGATGGCACGCGCCTTCAAGGGCAAAAACTGGACCTGCATCTCCAGCTCCCCCGGCCAGTCGCCGTCCGTGACGCCGGCGCCGCGCAACGAGACGGCCTGCACCCTGTCCCCCTTCTACCATGACACCTGGGGACTCTGCCCGGCCTACCCGGCTTCGCCGGTGTTGCCCTTGCCCCCGGACAGCCCGCTGCCCGGCCAGCAGCAGGCCTTCATCGTCGGCGATCAGATCGACGGCATCCAGCAGGGTCAATCCTTCATCACCGGCGACGTGCAGTTGGACCAGGGCGACCATCGGGTCACCGGTCAGAAGATGACCTACGACAGCAACACGGGCATCGCCCTGGTCAAGGAAGACGTCAACTACTACACGCCGCGGCTCATGGTGCAGAGCCCCTCGGGGAGCTACGACACCAACAAGGGTTTCGGCAGTTTCGACGATGCCGAGTTCCTGCTGCCCCAGCGCCATGGCCGCGGTACCGCCGACCTCGTGAACTCGCTGGACACGGACCACAGCCAGATGTTCGGCGTCCAATACACCACCTGCCCGCCGGGTCAGCAGGATTGGCTCCTCAAGGCACCGGACCTGAGCCTGGACATGAGCACCAATACCGGCATCGCCCACGATGTGACCATCGACTTCCTGGGTGTACCCATATTCTGGACACCCTATCTGAATTTTCCGATCACCGACGACCGCAAGTCGGGATTCCTGAGCACCGAGTTCAGCTTCGACGCCGTCAACGGCTTCGAGATCGAGGCCCCTTATTACTTCAACCTGGCGCCCAACTACGACCTTACCCTATATCCACGCCCCATCACCAAGCGCGGCCTGCAGACCGGCGCCGGCTTCCGGATCCTCACGCCCATCAGCTACGACTACATCTACGGCAGTTACATGCCGCACGACATGGTGTACGACAAGGAATACGGCGTGACGGGAGACCACGAACGCGGGCAGCTGCTGCTGCAGCACAGCATGATCCTGAACGACGAGATGACCCTGGATGGGAATTACAACTGGGTCTCGGACGACCAATACTTCCACGACCTGAGCAGCGACCTGTCGATCATCTCCAGCACTTACCTGGACCGGGACCTGAAGTTCAGATACCGCGGGGGGAGCGACCTGCACGTCACCGCCCTGATGCAGGACTACCAGGTGATCGACCCCAGCATCAGGCCCACGTCATACCCCTACCGGAGGACGCCGGAAGTGCTCGTCAGCCTGGGGAACAATGACGCCGTCGAGGGCCCCGAATACACCATGGACACCGAGATAGTGCGCTTCCAGCGTTCGGATCGCCTGGGCGCATGGAGACTCGACACCAAACCCAGCGTCAGCCTCCCCATGAGCTCCTACTTCGGCTATCTCACCCCCACCCTGGCCTGGCGCTACACGGATTACGACCTTTCCGAGCAACAGCAGGCGAACCTGGCGCCGGGCGCGCCGCCGCTGCAGCAGAATCCCTTCCTCGGCAACGCGCATTTCTCCCGCAGCGTCCCGATATTCGACATCGATAGCGGCCTGTATTTCGACCGCGACATCGGCGACGGCAGCTACCTGCAGACCCTGGAGCCGCGGCTGTTCTACCTGCGGGTGCCCTATCGCGATCAGAACGAGGTACCGATCTTCGATGCCCTGGGCACGACCTTCAGCTATACGCAGCTCTTCAGCGACAACGGCTTCTACGGCGCAGACCGGCAAGCGGACGCCAACCAACTGAGCTACGCCCTGACCTCCCGTCTCCTGGATCCCAGCACCGGCGCGGAGATCCTGCGGGCTGACATAGGCCAGATCCGTTACCTGGCGGACCGCAAGGTATCGATAGGCGCGGCCTGTACCTCCGCCAACGTCCCGGCCGGCTGTACGCCGGCGGCGACGTCGTTATTCTCGGACATCGCGGCAGACGTGGCCTACACCCTCAACGACGAATGGACCGTGACCCACCAGCAGCTCTGGAATCCGGTGATCCGCAAGACCGACCTGGCGAACGTGCTTTTCCAGTATCACCCTGCCTACCGGCAGGTGGTGAACCTGGGCTATCAATACCAGCGTGGACCCAGCGGCTCGCCGCTCATCAAACAGACGGACTTCTCGTTCAGCTGGCCCCTGAACTCGAACTGGAGCATGGTCGGCCGCTGGAACTACGACATCTCGAGTAAACCGCATCTCACTCTGGAGGACTTCGTCGGCCTCGAATACGACAGTTGCTGCTGGAACTTCCAGATCCTGCACCGCCACGTCGTCACGGGCACACGCGGCGGCCAGCCGCTGCTCGACAACGTGTTCTTCTTCCAGCTCTCGCTCAAGGGACTGGTCACGGCGGGGCGTCACCTCGATGATCTGGTCGAAAGTGGTATCCTAGGCTACTCGGATAACGCCTTCACCGAATCACAATAGACCCAGCACCCCGAAAAATGCACACGCCCAAACCGACCGGCGCCTGGCGCCTATCCCTTTGCTTGTCCGTCGCCCTGCTGCTCGCCCTCGCGGGCTGCGGAGCCTTCCCGGGACGCGTCTACCACCCGGCCCACCCCAAGCCGCGGGCACCCAAGGCCCCCGTGGCGGTCACCGAGGCGGCGCCGGCGGCGGCCACCACGGCTGCCCCTGCGATCGTCACCGCGCCCGCCGCCGCCACGGCCGCGGTCCCCGCCAAGACCCCCGCCGCCGCACCCCAGCCGGGCGAGCTGCTCGACCGGGTCGTGGCGGTGGTCAACGACGAAGTGATCCTGAAGAGCGAGCTCGACGCGCGCACCGCCGAGATCGAGAGGCAGATCCAGGCCCA
The DNA here is from genome assembly GCA_035946515.1 of Gammaproteobacteria bacterium. Lineage (GTDB taxonomy): Bacteria > Pseudomonadota > Gammaproteobacteria > Natronospirales > REEB76 > DASUBN01. The sequence goes on from DASYZF010000164.1 coordinate 3,590, forward strand.
GGGCACGCCCCTGCCGCCGCTCGACGTGCTGCAGAAGCAGGTGCTGGACCAGATGGTCACCATCAAGGCGGAACTGGAGCAGGCGGCCGACAAGGGCATCACCGTCAGCGAGGACAACCTGAACCAGGCCCTGACCCGCGTCGCCGCGCGTGCCGGCGTGAGCCTCGACCAACTGCCGGACCGCCTCAAGAAGGACGGCATCGACTACGACGGGTTCCGCCAGGAGCTCCGCGAGCAGATCGTGGTCCAGGACCTGCAGCAGCAGGTGCTGAGCGACCAACTGCACATCAGCCAGCAGGAACTGCAGGACCAGCTGCACGCCGATGAGCTCAGCGGCGATGCCGACACCCAATACCACCTGGCGCAGATCCTGGTGGCCACGCCCCTGAACCCGAGCCCGGACCAGATCGCCGCCGCCCGCAAGAAGGCCGACGACATCTACAAGAAGCTCAAGGGCGGTGCCGACTTCGCCGCCACGGCAGTGGCGTCCTCCGACGACCAGAACGCGCTCAAGGGCGGCGACCTCGGCTGGCGCAAGGGCTCGGA
>DASYZF010000165.1:0-2097 GCA_035946515.1 Gammaproteobacteria bacterium
GCCGCCCACTTGTAGCCCTGGTGGAAGCTATGATGGTCCGTGTCGGGGCTCAGCTGCACCATGCCGAAGGGCACGGTGGCGCCGGGATAGGTGTGACCGCCCTCGCCGGTGCCGATGAAGGGATCCACCGCCGCGTAGGCCGGGTCCGCCGGCGCGGCTGCATAGGCAGGCGAGGATGCGGTCAGGATTGTGGCGGCACCGAGCGCGCCGTAAGCCATGCGTTTGAGGAGAGAGGTGGAAGCGGCGGTGAGCATGGCATCGGTCCTCTTATGTATGACCCAGGACGCAGTTTGAGAGCAGGGGTGTCCGATAATATAGTGCGGCGGCCCCGCCATGCCACAGGACAAGAAGCGCCATGCAAGACGCCAGCCCGCAACGCTACCGCCTCGCCTTCGGGGTGGTCACCGCCGTGTTCTTCATGTGGGGCTTCATCACGGTGCTTAACGACGTGCTGGTGCCGCACCTCAAGTCCGTGTTCGCGCTCGACTACAAGCAGACCATGCTCATCCAGTTCTGCTTCTTTGGCGCCTACTTCCTCATGTCGCTGCCGGCGGGGAAGGTGGTCTCGGTCTTCGGTTGCAAGAACAGCATCATCATCGGTCTCGGGGTCGCGGGGCTGGGAGCCTTGCTGTTCTACCCGGCCGCAGCGCTGCCGTCCTACGGCGTGTTCCTCACGGCCCTCTTCATCCTGGCCACGGGCATCACGCTGTTGCAGGTGGCAGCCAACCCCTATGTGAGCCTCCTGGGTCCGCCCCAGGGCGCCTCCAGCCGCCTGAACCTCTCCCAGGCTTTCAATTCCTTGGGCACGGCGCTCGCCCCCAAGTTCGGCGGGCTGCTGATCCTGTCCGTCGGCGTGCTCGGCGCGGCGGAGCTCGCGAAGCTCACGCCGGCGGAGCAGCTCGCCTACCGCCTGCAGCAGGCCCAGTCCGTGGAGCTGCCCTACATCGGGCTCGCGGTCACGTTGTTCCTGCTGGCCTTCGTCGTGTACCTCTTCCATCTGCCGGCGGTGAGCGAGATAGAAGTGCCGGCGGACACGGCCCACCCCTACCGGGACGTGCTCCGGCACCGGCATCTCTTCTACGGGCTCGTCGCGATCTTCGTGTACGTGGGGGCCGAGGTCTCCATCGGCAGCTTCATGATCAACTACATCTCCTCGCCCGGCATCGGCGACATGACCGAGAACCGCGCCGCCAACTTCGTATCCCTCTACTGGACCGGCGCCATGATCGGCCGCTTCGTGGGCTCGGCCTTGCTGCGGCGCATCGACCCGCGCCGGCTCTTGGCCCTGTTCGCCGGCATCGCCGCGCTGCTGGTGCTCACCACCATGCTCACCAGCGGCATGGCGGCGGTGGCGAGCGTGGTGGCCATCGGGCTCTTCAACTCCATCATGTTTCCCAACATCTTCACGCTCGGCATCGAGAAGCTCGGGCCGCTCACGGGGCGCGCCTCGAGCCTGCTGGTCATGGCCATCGTGGGCGGCGCCATCGTCCCCCTCGCCCAGGGGGCGCTGGCGGACGCCTTCGGCGTGCACCATGCCTTCATCCTGCCCTTGCTCTGCTATCTCTTCATCGTGTTCTACGCCCTCAACGGCTCCTTGACCGATCGCCTCGCGCCCTTCGCCGTACGCACCCATGGCTGAGCTTGTCTGCTTCGGCGAGGCGCTCATCGATTTCCTGGGTGAGCCGGATACGGGTACCGGAGCCCTGTGCTACCGGCGCTACGCCGGCGGGGCGCCCGCCAACGTGGCGGTGGCCGCTGCGCGCCTCGGCACCGCCACGGCCTTCGTGGGCATGTTCGGCCAGGATGCTTTCGGGGATTTCCTGCTGGAGAGCTTGGTGACGGCCGGGGTCGACACCCGCTATGCCGTGCGCACCGACGAAGCCAATACCGCGCTCGCCTTCGTCAGCCTGGACCCCACGGGCGACCGGCGCTTCAGTTTCTACCGGCCGCCGGCCGCGGACCTCTTGTTCCGACCCGGGCATTTCAAGCCGGAGTGCTTCGCCCAGGCGAGGTTCTTCCACGTCTGCTCCAACAGCCTCACGGAGGCCGACATCGCCGCCACGACCCTGGAAGGCGTGCGCCGTGCCCGGCAGGCCG
>DASYZF010000166.1:0-2181 GCA_035946515.1 Gammaproteobacteria bacterium
GGTGACGCTGGCGATGCTGGTCTGCCTATTGGCAGGCACCCGATACGCCGCCGCCGTCTACATCACGGCGCTGACCATCGACTTCTTCACGGTCATCTACGGCTTCGTGAACGCGCTCGACATCATCATGCAGCAGCCGACCGAGTAGAGATGGGGTAGCTCAGAGCCCTTTGACGGTGCTTAACAGGAAGAGGCAAATGATCGGGGACTGACCCCGATCATTTTCCTGAAGACGCAGCCAGCCTGTCGAGCTCTTGTTCTTCGCCTGAGCTGTCGAGTTCGAAGATATGGTTGTCGAGGTCGAAGAAGTACAGGGATGAACCCGTCTTCGACAGGATGAACTCGTAGCCCTTGGCCTTCAGCTTGTCGGCGATCGCCGGGATGCTCTCGGGCGCGACGCGAAACGCCACGTGGTCCCCTGTCCGTTCCCGCTTCATGTCCGCTTTGACCAGGACGAACCAGGTGACGCCGAGCCGGATGAAGGTCTCGTCGTGCCCGTCTTCATCCCTGCGCCTCAGTAGCGGAGCCTCGAACAGGTCCTGCAGGAAGGCGGTGGTGCGGGCCGGGTCTTGCACGATCAGCGCGACGTGAGCGATGGGGCCGAGCATGGGCACTCCCTCCCAAGGTGCGGAAAGGGGATGCTACACCTATCGGAGCCGACCGCATCTTAAGCCCGTTTCTTGCGCTCCATCTCCGCGGCATAGATCGGCGTCTCATCGGCGAGGGCCCTCGCCACGCTGGGCCGCTGGCGCAGGCGGCCGTAGTAGCCCTGTATCACCGGCCACTGCGCGAGATCGATGCCGGCGGCCGCGGACCAATTCAGCACCGTGAAGAGGTAGCAATCCGCGATGGAGAAACGCTCCAGCATGAATTCATGATCCTCCAGGTGGCGGGTGAGATGGCCCATCCGCAGCGGCAGTTTCCGGCGCGCGAACTCCTTCGCCCCCTCTGGGTTGTTGCAGTTGAGCAGCGGGATGTAGGTGCCCTTGTGCAGTTCCGTGGCGATGAAGTTGAGCCACTGTTGCAGGCGATACCGGTCCAGCCCGCCGGCGGGAGCGAGGCCGCCCTCGGGATGGAGATCGGCCACGTACTGCAGGACCACCGGGTTCTCGGTGATCAGCTCCCCCGCATCGGTGCGGATGGCCGGCACCTGTCCCATGGGGTTGATGAAGTGGTAGTCCGAACCGTTGGCCAATAACCGCGCGTCCGGATCGGTATGGATGTCCACGTAGATGAAGTTCACCTTGGCATCGAGCTCGTAAAGCACGATACGGGTGGCCATGGAACAGGCCAGGGGTGCGAAATAGAGATCCATCGTCATGCCTCCGTTGGTGATGGAGGCGCACGATAGTCCGCAAATAGGGCCGTTCCGGTCCTATTTGCCGGAAATAGGGTCGTAGTGCTTCTCAAGCAGACCTGCAAGAAACTGATGGTCTGGGGCCCGGCGCTATACCCATAATCCGCGTGGTCATGGCGGAGCAGCCCCAATTCCGGATCGACACCCTGATCAGCACGGCGACGCTGGCTGCCAGGGACGTCGCCTGCACGGGGCTCTGCCGGCATCGCAGTGCGGAGGAGTGCGCCTCGGTCACGCATCTGGTCTTCCCCTACCGCGGGGTCTATATGCGCCACGCCGGCACCGACCAGGCCGTGGCGGACGCCAACCACGTGTTGTTCTTCAACGCGGACGAGGCATACCAGATCAGCCATCCTCTTCCCGGAGGGGACGCGAGCCTGTCCCTGGCGCTTTCCGACTCGACGCTGAGAGAGCTTGCCCCCGGGGACCTGCTCAAGACCGGAGGCAAGCCTGGATTCCGGCGGCAATCCCGGCGCATCGATGCCAGGGCCCAGGCCCTGGTGGCCTTGTTGCGGTACACCCTTCAGGACCGGAGCATCGATCCCCTGGAGGCGGAAGGGCTGCTGCTGACCCTGGTCTCCCGGAGCCTCGGACCCCGCACCTCCCTTGCGCCGGGAGCGACGCCGAGGCTCCGTTGGCTGGCTGACCGCGTCAAATTGCTGCTCGCCAGCGACCTGTCCCGGCGCTGGACGCTGGCGGAGATCGCGGCGGAAGTCGGCGGTTCGCCGATCTATCTGACCCAGGTGTTCCGTCAGGTGGAAGGGCTTCCCTTGTACCGCTATCAGTTGCGGCTGCGCCTCGCCCGTGCGCTGGACCTGATCGGC
>DASYZF010000167.1:0-1742 GCA_035946515.1 Gammaproteobacteria bacterium
GAGATCACCGAGTCCAACGGCTCCAGCTCCATGGCCTCCGTGTGCGGCACCAGCCTGTCGCTGATGGACGCCGGCGTGCCGATCAAGGCGCCGGTGGCCGGCGTGGCCATGGGCCTCATCAAGGAAGACAAGGGCTTCGCGGTGCTGACCGACATCCTCGGCGACGAGGACCATCTCGGCGACATGGACTTCAAGGTCGCGGGCACCGCCATCGGCGTGACCGCGCTGCAGATGGACATCAAGATCCAGGGCATCACCAAGGAGATCATGCAGCAGGCCCTCGCCCAGGCGAAGGATGGCCGTCTGCACATCCTCGGCAAGATGAACGAGGTCATCTCCAAGCCGCGCGCCGACATGTCCGAGTGGGCGCCGCGCATCGTGGTGATCAAGATCGACCCCGAGAAGATCCGCGACGTCATCGGCAAGGGCGGCGTGGTGGTGCGCGGCATCCAGGAGGAGACCGGCACGACCATCGAGATCGAGGACGATGGCACCATCAAGATCGCCTCCGTGGACAAGGCCCAGGGCGAAGCCGCCAGGAAGCGCATCGAGGACATCACCGCCGACGTGGAAGTGGGCCGCATCTACGAGGGCAAGGTGGTGAAGCTCATGGACTTCGGCGCCTTCGTCAGCATCCTGCCCGGCCGCGACGGCCTGGTGCATATCTCCCAGATCTCCGAGGAGCGCGTCGAGAAGGTCAGCGACAAGCTCAAGGAAGGCGATGTGATCAAGGTCAAGGTGCTGGAAGTGGACAAGCAGGGGCGCATTCGCCTCAGCATGAAAGCCGTGAATGCTGCTTAAAGGCACCGCTGCGTAATGCAAAAAGAGGGCCGTAAGGCCCTCTTTTTTTGTGCTGCGGCTGCAGCCGCTCCAGTCAGCGTTTGAGATGCTCCGCCAAGTGTCTGCCGATGCGGTCTTCCAGCCAGCGCCTGGGTCTCAGCACTGAACCGTTCACGAAACCCACGTGGCCGCCCTTGCGGCTCAGCTCGAAGCGCACCGCCGGCGAGAGTTCGGCGTCCGTGGGCACCGCTTCCGGGGTCATGAAGGGGTCGTCGGATGAATGCAGCACCAGGGTCGGCACCCGGATGCGCTTCAGGAACGGCCGGCTGCTGCAGCGGGTGTAGTAATCGTCCGCGTCCATATAGCCGTGCAGGGGCGCCGTCAGGGCGTCGTCGTACTGGCGGAAGGTACGCAGCGTGTCGATGTCCGGCAACGCGACAGGCGAGGCGAGGTGCGCGAACTTGCGCTTGGCGGAGCGGCGCATGCGGCCCATGAGTTCCCACATGTAGACCTGGGAGAAGCCCTTCTCGATGGCGGCCGAGCAGGCGGCGAGGTCGAAGGGCACCGACACCGCCACGCCCGTGACGAGCCGCGAGGTGTGGGGGCTCTCTCCCAGCCACTTGAGCAGCACGTTTCCCCCCAGGGAATAGCCCACGGCTGCCAGGGGCGTGCTGGGCTCGCGCTGCTGCAAGAGCCCGCTCAGGTATTCCAGGTCCTGGGTGAACCCCGAGTGGTAGCTGATGGGCAGCCGGTTGGCCTCGCCGCTGCAGCCGCGGAAGTAGGGCATGGCGCCCCGGAAACCCCTCTCGTGCAGGCTGCGCATCATGTTGCAGGCATAACGGGAGCGCATCGAGCCCTCGAGCCCGTGCAACACGATGACGATGGGCCCCTGGGAGCCGGTGGTCCAGTCGATGTCGATGAAATCCCCGTCCGGCAGCTCCAGGCGCTCGCGCCTCAAGTCC
>DASYZF010000168.1:0-3787 GCA_035946515.1 Gammaproteobacteria bacterium
CTGCTACGGCACCTTGCGTTGGGAGCCGCGCCTCGCAGCCATCCTCGGGCGTCTCCTGCAGCGGCCCATGAAAGCCGCCGATCTGGACGTGCGGTTGCTGCTCTTGCTCGGGCTCTATCAGCTCTCCTCCATGCGAGTCCCTGCCCATGCGGCCGTGCAGCAGACCGTGGAGGCCTGTCGCAGCCTAGGCAAGGAGTGGGCCGCCGGACTCGTGAATGCCGTGCTGCGGCGTTTCCAGCGGGAGCAGGCGGAACTGGAAGGGGCGGTAGCCGAAGAACCTGCCGCGCGCTATGCCCATCCCACCTGGTTCATCGGGGAGCTGCAGCGCGATTGGCCACAGCATTGGCAGACGATGCTGGAGGCGGGCAACGCGCGGCCGCCGATGACGCTCCGGGTGAACCCGAGGCGCGTGAGCCGCGAGGAATATCTCGCGACCCTCGCCGGTCATGGCATAGATGCCAAGCCCTGTGTGCATTCGCCTGAGGGCGTGGTGCTGGATGCTCCCATGGATGTGGATGTGCTTCCCGGCTTCAAGGAAGGGAAGTGTTCGGTACAGGACGAAGGCGCGCAGCTCGCGGCCGGGCTGCTGGATGCCGGCGCCGGCATGCGCGTACTGGACGCGTGCGCGGCACCCGGGGGCAAGACCTGTCACGTGCTGGAACGGCACGCGGACCTGAAGCGGATGGTGGCGGTGGAGCTCGATCCCAAGCGTGCCAACCGCATCCGCGAGAACCTGGTGCGGCTCGGACTGGAAGCCGAGCTCAAGGTGGCGGATGCGGCGCAACCCACGCAGTGGTGGGATGGCACGCCCTTCGAGCGCATCCTGCTGGACGCGCCATGCAGCGCCAGCGGCGTGGTGCGCCGTCACCCGGACGTCAAGGCGCGGCGCACGCCCGGCGAGGTAGCGGTGGCGGCCGGCCTGCAGGCGCGGCTGCTCGCCGCGCTCTGGCCGCTGCTCGCGCCCCGGGGTAAGCTGCTGTACGTGACCTGCTCCGTATTCCAGCGGGAGAACCACCGGCAGCTGGAGACTTTCCTCGCCGGGCACGGCGACGCCGAGGCCCTGCCCATAGTCGCCGACTGGGGCGTGGTCGCGGGACCCGGACGGCAGGTGCTCACCGGCGAAGGCGGGATGGATGGTTTCTATTATGCGTGCCTGCACAAGCGCGCCTGACGCAGCATCGGGGCCCTGAGGATGCGCCCGCGTCTGCCGGCGTTGCTGCTCGGGACCGGGCTGGCGCTCGCCTGCTTCGCCGGCGCCGCCCGCGCCGATGAGCCGGGCGGTTTCGTCATCCGCACCGCCTACACCGAGCTCGAGGGCGGCGTGTACTACCTCAACGCCGACGTGGACCTGAGCCTCTCCGATGACGCGGTCAACGCGCTGGAGAACGGCCTGCCACTCACCGTCAACCTGCAGATCGAGATCATCAAGCACCGCAGCTTCTGGTGGAACAGCAAGGTGGCCGAGCTCACCCAGAGCTACCAGATCAGCTTCCATGCGCTCACGCGCCGCTTCATCATCACCAACCTGAACAGCGGCGACCAGCAGAGCTTCGCCAACTACCGTGACGCCATCACCAACCTCGGGCAGGTGAGCGAACTGCCGATCATCGACGTCAAGCTCATCGAGCCCGGCACGCGCTATAACGTGCGCATGCGCGCGGTGCTGGACATCAAGAGTATGCCCGGTCCGCTGCAGCTCATCGCTTCCCTGTTCAAGGGCTGGGACCTCTCCAGCGACTGGTACCAGTGGGAGCTGGCGTCATGAAGCGCTATGCCATGCCGCTCCTGATCGCCGCCGGCATGCTCATCATGCTGGGCTCGCTCCTGACGCTGGCCAAGAGCACCTCCAACTCGGCCAACTTCGAGAGCCTGCACGTGTGGCTGGTGCTCCTGAACGCGGTGGCGGCGGGAGTGCTGTTCTGCGTCATCGGCTACAACCTGGTCCGGCTCTTCATCCAGTACCGGCGCAACGCCGTGGGCTCGCGCCTCACCTGGCGCCTGGTGCGCACCTTCGGGCTGCTCACCATCGTGCCCGTGGTGCTGGTGTATTACTTCTCCTACCAGTTCATCAGTCGCGGCATCGACAGCTGGTTCGACGTGCGGGTGGAGAGCGCGCTCTCCGATGCCATGGAGCTCTCGCGCACCGCCCTCGACATGCGGGTGCGGGACCTCCTGGTGCGCACCGAGCGCATGGCCAGGACCCTCGGCGCGGGCGACACACGCAGCGCCGGCTACCAGCTGGACGCCCTGCGACGCGTGAACGGTGCGAGCGAGCTCACGCTCTTCGGCGGCTTCAACAACCGCATCCTGGCCACGAGCTCCGCCCAGCCGGGCGAGCTGGTGCCGGACCTGCCGGGGCCCGAGGTGCTGCTGCAGGTGCGCTCCGGCAACGAGTATGTGGGCCTGGATCCCGTGGGCCAGGGAGGGCTGCACATCCGCGCCGTGGTGCCGGTGGCCACGAGCGGCGCCCTGTGGAGCCAGATCAGCCTGCAGGCGCTCTATCCCGTGGCCGGCGAGCAGAGCAGCCTCGCGGACCAGGTGCAGCAGGCCTATTCCCACTACCGCGAGCTGACAGTGCTGCGCGGCCCGCTGAAGCTGATGTTCAACCTCACGTTGCTCTTGGTGCTGCTGCTCTCGGTGCTCATGGCGGTGTGGGGCGCGTTCGTGGCGGCCCGCACCCTGGTGCAGCCCATCCAGGATCTGGTGGAGGGCACCCGCGCCGTGGCGCGCGGCGACTTCACCACGCGCCTGCCCCTGCCTTCGCGTGACGAGGTCGGCTTCCTGGTGTCTTCATTCAACGAGATGACCCAGCGTCTGGCCGAAGCGCGCGAGGCGGCGCGCAAGAGCCGCGAACAGGTGGAGAACGAGCGCAGCTATCTCGGCGCGGTGCTCTCGCGCCTGTCCTCCGGAGTGATCTCCTTCAACGCGGCGCTGGTGCTCAAGACCGCCAACCCCACCGCCAGCGCCATCCTGCAGGCCGATCTGCAGCACTACCTCGGCCGTTCGCTGGTGGCGCTCGCCGCCGAAGAGTCCGTGCTCGGCCAGTTCGTGGCCGCCTGCCGCAAGCACCTGGATGCCGAGGACCGGGAGTGGCGCGAGGAGATGGTGTTGCAGGGTCCCACCGGCCGGCGCGTGCTCATGGTGAGCTGCGCCACGCTGCCCGCCACGGGCGAGGTGCCGCCGGGGCGGGTGGTGGTGTTCGATGACTTGACCCAGCTCATCGACGCCCAACGCGAGGCTGCCTGGGGCGAGGTGGCGCGCCGCCTGGCCCACGAGATCAAGAACCCGCTCACCCCCATCCAGCTTGCCGCCGAGAGGGTGCGGCGCCGTTACCTGGGCGAGCTCAAGGGCGAGGACGCGGACGTGCTCGACCGCGCCACCCACACCATCGTGCAGCAGGTGGAGGCCATGAAGTCCATGGTCAACGCCTTCAGTGAGTACGCCCGTGCCCCGGCGCTGGTGATCGCTGCCTTCGACCTGAACGCCCTGGTCCGCGAGGTGGCGGACCTGTACCGCACCCGCGAGACCGGTATGCTGGTGGAGACGCAGCTGGATGCCTCCCTGCCGCCGGTGCACGCCGATGCCGGCCGGGTGCGCCAGATCCTCCATAACCTGCTGAAGAACGCCCATGAAGCGCTGGAAGGCCGCAAGGACGGCCGGGTGTGCATCTCCACCCATTACTGCCGTCGCGAGGACGAGGAGACAGCCGAGCTCCTGGTGGAGGACAATGGACCGGGCTTCAGCACCGACATCCTGGGCAAGGCCTTCGAGCCCTACGTGACCAGCA
>DASYZF010000169.1:0-5246 GCA_035946515.1 Gammaproteobacteria bacterium
AACCGGGAGGATCACTATCATGGCTAAGAAAGCGAAAGCGAAGAAAACCAAGGTCGCTGCGAAGCGCAAGAAGAAGGCCGCCACGAAGAAGGCCGGCCGTCGCAAGAAGAAGAAAGCGGGCGGCAAGAAGCGCCGCAGCAAGAAGAAGAAAGCGGGCAAGAAGCGCCGCAGCAAGAAGAAAGCCGCAGCGATGATGATGTGATCAGCTAGCTGCGTAGCTGAACTTCAAAGGATGGGCCCGCGTAAGCGGGCCTATCTTTTTCCGGGGATCGGGCGCCGCGAGCATTCATCCCCGATTTTAGGGATACTCTGCGCAGCCGCACACGAGGTCCCCATGAGCGCCGAAGACCGCAAGCAGAGAGCCGCCGAAGCCGCCATGGAATACCTGGGCGACGCCAGCATCGTGGGCGTCGGCACCGGTTCCACCGTCAACCACTTCATCGACGCCTTGGGGCGCATCAAGGGCCGCCTCGAGGGCGCCGTCTCCAGCTCCGAAGCCAGCAGCCAGCGCCTCAAGGCGCTCGGCATCCCGGTGCTCGACCTCAACAGCGCCGGCGACATCGCCGTCTATGTGGATGGGGCCGACGAGGCCAACCGCCACCTGCAGCTCATCAAGGGCGGCGGCGGCGCGCTCACCCGGGAGAAGATCGTGGCGGCAGCCGCCAAGCGCTTCGTCTGCATCGCCGACGATTCCAAGCTCAAGGACGTCTTGGGCGCCTTCCCCCTGCCGGTGGAGGTCATCCCCATGGCGCGGAGCTACGTGGCCCGCAAGCTCGTGAAGCTGGGGGGGCAGCCCGAGTGGCGCCAGGGCTTCGTCACCGACAACGGCAACGTGATCCTGGACGTGCATGGCCTCACCATCCTCGACCCGCCGAAGCTCGAGGCCGAGATCGACGGCATCGCCGGCGTGGTCTGCACCGGCATCTTCGCCCGCCGCCCGGCTGACGTCTTGCTCATCGCCCGGGCAGACCGGGTGGAGAAGATCACCCGGTGAACCGCGCCATCTCTGGTCACATGGCCCTTCCGTTATAATCTCCGGCCGTGCCGCCGGAGCGCTGCGCGAACCCCGAGAGAGTCGATGAAACAGCTGATCTCCCCCCCGGTGCTGGAACGTGCCGCCGGCATCCGCTCCGCCTTCCAGACCGCCAAACCCTTCCGATACGCCTGCATCGAGGACTTCCTGCAGCCCGAGTGGGCCGAGACCCTGCTGGCCGAGTTCCCGGTGTTCGATCCCGGGAAGGCCATGAACGAATTCGGCAAGGTGGGCCGCAAGGCGGTGCGCACCGACATGCGCGAGATCAGCGACCGCTACCGCGAGTTCTACGACTACATCAGCTCCCAGCCCTTCCTGGACGCCATGTCGGCCATGACCGGCATCCCCGACCTGCGCTTCGACAAGCAGATGTACGGCGGCGGCACCCACGAGAACCTGGAAGGCCAGGCGCTCGATGCCCACGTGGATTTCAACTACGACCAGGAGCGCCAGCTGCACCGGCGCATCAACCTGCTCATCTACCTCAACAAGGAATGGGACGTCTCCTGGGGCGGCGCCATCCAGCTGCACTCCGACCCGCGCGACTGGGATCACGACGAGGTCAAGACCTTCAACTGCACCTTCAACCGCTGCGTCGTCTTCGAGACCAACGAGCATTCCTGGCACGGCTTCGAGCGCATCAAGCTGCCCGCCGAGAAGCGCGGCCTCTCCCGCAAGTGCATCTCCATCTACCTCTACACCCGGGACCGCCCGGCCGAGGAGATCGTGCCGGTGCACGGCACCTTCTACGTACAGCGGCCCCTGCCGGAGCGGTACAAGCCCGGCCTCACCCTCAGCCCCGAGCATCTGGACGAGCTGCGCCAGCTCGTCGCCCAGCGCGACGACTGGGTCGGCTTCTACCAGCGCCTGGAAGCGGACCTGGGCGGCGAGAACCGCGGCTTGCGCCACTACGCCGACTCGCTCGCGACCTACAACGGCATCGACTGGCTGTTCAACCGCCTGCCCCTGAAGGGCAGCCTCATCCCCCCGGCGCGCAAGGCCGCCGCCCTGTGGCTGCGCGGCAAGAAGCTCGTCACTAACCGCCCGGTGCCGCCCCTGCAGGCCGGCCCGCTGCCGCCGCTGGACCCGGGGATAGTCCCCGGCCGGACCCTGGACGAAGCGGATGTCAGGACCCTGCGCAGCGCGCTCATGGGCCGCGACCGCCTCATCCAGCGCTACCAGTCCCTGGAGCTCTCGCTGCGGCGGGACCACGACACGGTCCACGCGCGCATCTCGGCGCTGCTGCACAACCTGTGTCTGCCGCTCAAAGGCGGCTTGCGGCAGGAGCCCGACAGCCTGCGCGGCGCCTATGCCGGCGGCTGGGTGAGCTCGAGGCTCGAAGTGAAACTTAAGGGTGGCGCGTCCGCCCCGCGGCTCAAGGTCATGGGCTGGGTGCCACCCCACTACCCGCAGGGCATGCGCATCGAGGCCCTCATCGACGGGCGCCCGGCCGGCTCCCTGCAGCCCACGCCCGGCGAGCCCTTCATCCTGGACGTGGCGGCCGGCGAGGCGCCGGGCGGCGTGTTCGCCCTGGAACTCAAGACCACCTCGCCCGTCCCTCTGCCCCAGCCCGAGAACGACAGGCGCGACCTGGCCTTCGTGCTGCAGGGGATGAGCCGCGCCTAGCCGCCTCCCCCACAAACCGCTTGGTAGTACCGGCTGTCGTCGGAGGCGCTCAAGTCCCCCAGGGAATGGGCGGCGATCACCGTGTCCATGACCTGCTGCGGCGGGTTCGCCAGCACGCTGGTGAACTCCGCCAGGCGCGTCTCGTCCAGGCTCGTCTCGTCGCCGGCGTCCGCGGGAGAGACGAGGCTGCCGTCCAGCTTGATGTAGTGCAGCTGCCCCACCGACACGTAATCCCCGCTGCTCTTGCCGCTCAGGTTCAGCACCCGTTGCAGCAGGGGCAGCATCGCGAACTCAGTGTCGTCGAGCGGCACATGGGGCACCACGTCGTCCTGGTTCTCGTAGCGCTCGTCGCGGATGCCCGCCGCCGCGTACTTGGCGGCGAAGGCCGCGCCGCCCACCCGCGCCGCGCCGAAGGTATCCACCTCCGTCACCGGCAGGAGCTTGTCGGTCTTGAGCTTCAGCGCTGCGAGCCGCGCCAGCGCTCCGCCCTTGCTGTGGCCGGTCACGTAGACCGTGGACGACGCGTCGAGCTTGCCCGCCGCCTGCCAAGCCTGGAGTTGCTTCTGGATGCCGGGCCAGAGCTTGTCGAAGGAATCCAGGAAGCCCGCGTGCACCGGCCCGAAATCCGGGTCCGCCTGGGGTGAGAAGTCCGCGTCGTTGATCCAGTCCTGCAGTGCCAGCGCCTCGGCAGCGGGATCCGCGGCGTTGGGGTTATAGGGCAGCGTGCCGCGGAAGGCGATGATCACTTCCTTGCCGGAGAGCCAGAGGTAGGCTGCATCCCGGTCGCTGTCGCTCTGGTTGCCGCCGCTGCTCACCACCGCATAGGCCTCGCCCGACTCCCCCAGGAGCTTGGCGAGGGCGTCGTCGGGACTGATGGCGCCGGCGGTGTTCACCTGGTAGGCGTAGGCCGAGGCCTTCAGGAGCTTGCAGGAGAGCGGGTTCGCCGCCGCCGGCGTGGAGCTGAAATCGACGAGGCCCGTGGCGGCGATCAGCGTGCAGCCGCCCGTGCCGAAGAGCGCGAGCAGCGCGGGAAAGAGCCGGACCAGGATCCGGCGGAAGCGGCGGGCCATGGATACACCCCCGGGGCAAACCGGGGATTATAAGCCCGCCCCTCCCGGCGGCCGGTTTGACGCCCGCGCCTTGAGCGCTGCCTAAGCGCAGGGCACACTTAGCCGCGCCGCCAAGCGCGCCAGGTGACGCCATGCCGATACTCGCGGAATGGGACAGCTTCTACGTGATCGTGGGTTCCGCCGCCGGCGCCCTCATCGGTCTGCAGTTCGTGGTCATGACCCTGATCGCCGTGCGGCCGCCGGAGCGGGTGGCGGAAGCAGGCCCCATCTTCGCCACCCCCACCATCATCCACTTCAGCAGCGTCTTGCTGCTCTCGGCCCTGCTGCGCGTGCCCTGGCCTGGCTTCGCTCCCTTGGCCCTGCTATGGGGTCTCCTGGGTCTGGCGGGAGTCGTCTACATGCTGGTCATCGTCCGGGCCATGAACCGGCAGGCGGCTTATGAGCCCGTGTTCGAGGACTGGCTGTTCCATGCCCTGCTGCCTCTCGTCGCCTACGTGATCCTGGGGATCGCGGCGCTGGATGCCGGCGCCCATGAACGGGATGCGCTCTTCGGGGTGGGCGGCGCCTCGCTGCTGCTGCTCTTCGTGGGCATCCACAACGCTTGGGATTCCACCGCCTACCACGTGTGGGTGAACCTGCGGAAGCAGGCCGGGCAGGAGAAGGCGTCCTATCCCCGGAAGCGCTCGAAGCGGTAAGCGAGCTCGGGTCCCCCGTCGCCTTCGTAAGCGAGCTGGGCCATGAGCAGCACGAAGGGCTCCGCGTAGCGGGCGATGCGCAAGGGACCCGCGTCCACGGGCTCGAAACCCACGTCTGCTATCAAGCCGGCGGCGAGCTGTTTGGCCCTGGCATCGTCGCCGTAATAGACCAGGCTCGGCCGGTCCTGCTTGCCCCGCGCGGCATACACCCCGAAGAACACCTCGCTCGGCACCGTGGTGAAGGCCCCCACCACGCGGGCCTGGGGGAGACGCTGCTGCAGCTCCTCCGCGCCCGAGGAAGTGTGGGCCACCACCAGCTCCGTGTTGCCCTCGTCCATGGGGAGAGAACAGCTGATCACCGTCTTGCCGGCGAGGTCCCCGGTCTGCTTCAGCACGTCGCCGAGGCGCGACCAGTGGATGGCGAGGAGCACCGCGTCCGCCTCCCGTGCCGCCTCCGCCACCGAGCCCGGCTTGGCCTTCCCGCCCGCCTCCTTCGCGAGCGCCTTCAGCTTCGCCTCGCTCCGGGCGTAGCTGAAGGTCACCTCGTGGCCGGCGCGCGCGAAGAGCGTCCCGAGCTTGCCGCCCATGAGGCCCGAGCCGAGGATCCCGATGCGCATGGTCCACTCCGGTTCAGCTGCAGTGCTGCCCCTGGCCGTCGTAATAGGTGTCGTCCCGCTCGATCAAGCCGTCCTTCAGGGTCAGGAAGCTCGCGATGGGCACCGCGTATTTGCCGACGTGGGCCTTGTACTGTACCGCGATGTGATCGCCTTGGGCGACGTAGCCCGTGACCTCGTCGGAGATGTCCGGGTAGCCCTTGAACAG
>DASYZF010000170.1:0-2577 GCA_035946515.1 Gammaproteobacteria bacterium
CACGCGGCCCTCGCGGTACTGCTCGCTGCGGGCGATCTCCGAGCCGTTCAAGCGGCCGGACACGCGCACCTTGATGCCCAGCGCCCCGAGACGCATGGTGTTCTGCACCGCTCGCTTCATGGCGCGGCGGAACATGATGCGGCGCTCCAGCTGCTGGGCGATGCTTTCGGCCACCAGGTATGCGTCGAGCTCCGGCTTGCGTATCTCTTCCACGCCGATGTCCACTTCCACGCCGGGCATCAGCTTGGTCAGTTGCTTGCGCAGCGCGTCGAGGTCCTCGCCCTTCTTACCGATCACCACGCCCGGACGGGCGGTGTGGATCGTGATGAAGGCCTTCTTGGCCGGGCGCTTGATCTCGATGCGGCTCACGGAGGCCTGGGCGAGCTTCTTCTTCAAGAACTCACGGACCTTGAGATCGCTCAGCAGGTTCTGGGCGTAAGCCCGCTTGCTGGCGAACCACTTGGAGTTCCAGTCGGAGGCGATGCCGAGGCGGATGCCGGTTGGATTGACTTTCTGACCCATGTGCCCGTCCTTATTCGTCCGCCACGGTGATGCTGATGTGGCTCGTGCGTTTCAGAATGCGGGCGCCGCGCCCCTTGGCGCGCGCCATGTAGCGCTTCATGTGCGGACCCTCGTCCACCATGATCGCCTTGATTTTGAGGTCGTCCACGTCCGCGCCGTTGTTGTGCTCGGCGTTGGCGATGGCGGACTCCAGCACCTTGCGCAGCAGCTTGGCGGCGCGCTTGGGGCTGAACTCCAGCACTTTCAGGGCCTCGCCCACGGCCTTGCCGCGGATCTGGTCCGCCACGAGTCGCGCCTTCTGGGCGGCGATGCGGGCATAACGATGTTTGGCGGCTACCTGCATGTCTCTTTCCTCAGGCCTTCGCTTCGGTCTCGGCGGTCTTGCGCGCGCCGTGGCCTTTGAAGATGCGGGTGGGCGCGAACTCGCCCAGCTTGTGTCCGACCATGTTCTCGCTCACCAGCACCGGCACGTGCTGCCGGCCGTTGTGCACGGCGATGGTGAGGCCCACCATCTCCGGGGTGACCATCGAGCGGCGCGACCAGGTCTTGATCGGACGCTTGTTGCTGCCCGACACCGCCGCCGTGACCTTCTTGGCCAGGTGCGGGTCGATGAACGGGCCTTTGCGGATGGAACGCGGCATCGCTTTAACCTCTCATCACTTCGCGTTGCGACGGCGCACGATCATGCCGTCGGTGCGCTTGTTGGCGCGCGTCTTGTAACCCTTGGTCGGCTGGCCCCACGGCGACACCGGGTGACGGCCACCCGAGGTCTTGCCTTCGCCACCGCCGTGCGGATGGTCGATGGGGTTCATCACCACGCCGCGCACGGAGGGGCGGATGCCTTTCCAGCGGCGCGCGCCTGCCTTGCCGTACTGGCGCAGGTTGTGCTCGTCGAAGCCGACTTCGCCGATGGTGGCGCGGCAGTCGACGTGCACCTTGCGCATCTCACCGGAGCGCAGGCGCAACGTGCAGTAGACGCCGTCGCGGGCCACCACCTGCACCGAGGAACCGGCGCTGCGGGCCATCTGCGCACCCTTGCCGGGCTGCAGTTCCACGCAATGCACCAGGGTGCCCACGGGGATGTTGCGCAGCGGCAGCGAGTTGCCCGACTTGATCGGGGCGTGGCTGCCGGCGACGATCTCCTGGCCCGCCTCGACGCCCTTCGGGGCGATGATGTAGCGGCGCTCGCCGTCCTTGTACAGCACCAGCGCGATGTGCGCGGTGCGGTTCGGATCGTATTCCACGCGCTCGACGCGGCCGGCGATGCCGTCCTTGTCGCGCTTGAAGTCGATCACGCGGTAATGCTGCTTGTGTCCGCCGCCCTGGTGGCGCGTGGTCACGCGGCCGACGTTGTTGCGACCGCCGCGGCTCTTCTTGCTCTCGACGAGCGAGCCCAACGGACCGCCCTTGTGCAGGCCCGGGGTGACGACCTTGACGAAGGCCCGGCGTCCGGGCGAGGTCGGTCTGGCTTTGATGAGTGGCATGGCGCTTCTCTCGTTCTATGCGGGGCCGGCCTTAGGCCTGCTCCCCGGCAATGTTGATCTCGCTGCCCGGCGCGAGGCGCACGTAGGCCTTCTTCCAGTCGCTGCGCCAGCCGAGCGTGGCGCCGAAGCGCTTCTGCTTGCCGTGTACGTTGACGATCTGCACGTCGGCGACCTTGACCTCGAACATCTTCTCGACGGCCTGGCGGATCTCCTGCTTGTCGGCGTCGCGGCGCACGCGGAACACCACCTGCTGGTGCTTCTCGCCGACGCGCGCGGCCTTCTCGGACACGTGGGGCCCGAGCAGGATGCTCATGAGTCTTTCCTGTTTCGGGTTCATGCGAGCCACTCCTCCAGACGGCGGATCGACGGCACGGTGAACAGCACCTTCTCGAAGCCGATGAGGCTCACGGGATCGAGGCCAGCGGCGTCACGCACTTCCACGTTGGGGAGGTTGCGCGAGGCCAGGTAGAGCTTCTCGTCCACCTGCTCGGTGACGATCAGCACGTTGTCGAGCTCGAGGGCCTTGAGCTTGCCGGCGAGCTCCTTGGTCTTGGGGGCGGTCACACCGAAC
>DASYZF010000171.1:0-7299 GCA_035946515.1 Gammaproteobacteria bacterium
TAGCCGGACACAAAAAAACCCCTGCGCGGGGTCCTGCATCCAAGTACTTCGGTAGGAATTCTACCTAAGTCATTGATTTATTGGTAGCGGGGGTAGGATTTGAACCTACGACCTTCGGGTTATGAGCCCGACGAGCTGCCAGACTGCTCCACCCCGCACCCGGCGGACCGGAAATATATAGCAAAAAGGGTGTTACTTCAAGGTTTTGTAGCAAAAATGCGACGTGATGCCGCAGCCTACGGGGCATCTCAGAAGGCGATCACCTTCACGCACAGGGCCATGAGGGGTCCCGGCAGCACTCCCAAGGCCAGGATGGCGAGGCCGTTGCCCGAGAGCAGCCAGCGCAGGTCGAACTCCGCCCGGACGCCCTTGGCGTTGGCGGGCGCCCGGTCGAAGTACATGAGCTTCACCACGCGGATGTAGTAGTAGGCGCTGATGATGGAGAACACCACCGCCGTCACCGCGAGCCAAGTGAGGCCGACGTCGATCACCGCGCGCAGCACGTAGAGCTTGGCGAAGAAACCCACGAAGGGCGGCACGCCCGCCATGCCAAACATCACCATGAGCATGAGCGCGGCGAACCAGGGGCTGCGCTCGTTCAGGCCCTTCAGGTCCTCGAGCTTCTCCGCCTCGAAGCCCTTGCGGGCCAAGAGCAGGATCAGGCCGAAGGCCGCCATGGCCATGAGCACGTAGGTGAGCGTGTAGAACATGGCGGCCTGGTAGCCGGCGGTGGTGCCGGCCAGGATGCCGAGCAGGATGAAGCCCACGTGGCCGATGGTGGAATAGGCCAGCATGCGCTTGAAATTGCTCTGCACGATGGCCACGAAGGCGCCGATGCCCATGGAGAGGATGGAGATGGCGATCAGCATGCCCTGCCAGTCGGAATGCAGCCCGCCCAGTCCCTCCACCAGGAAGCGCATGAACAACGCGAAGGCCGCGATCTTGGGCGCGGTACCCACGAACAGCGTCACGGAGGTGGCGGAACCCTCGTACACGTCCGGCAGCCACATGTGGAAAGGCACGGCACCGAGCTTGAAGCACAGGCCCGCCACCACAAAGCCGAGCGCGAAGACGGTCGCGATGCTGGTGCCGGAACCGGAGGCGATGTGCACCCCGAGTTCGGTGAGGTCCAGGGTGCCGGTGGCGCCGTAGAGCAGCGACATGCCGTAAAGCAGCACGCCGGAGGCGATGGCGCCGAGCACGAAGTACTTCATGGCCGCCTCGGAAGCCACGGCCGAATCCCGGTCCAGCGCCACCATGGCGTAGAGCGAGAGCGACAGGAGCTCAAGGCCGAGGTATACGGTGAGCATGTTGTGAGCTGAGATCATCACCATCATGCCGAGCAGCGAGGTGAGGCCCAGAATGTAATACTCGCCCTTGAACAGGCCCCGGTCCCTGAGGTAGTCGCGGGAGTAGATGAACACCACGGCCACCACGAGGTCCGTGCAGAGCTTGAGCACGTTGCCCATGGCGTCGTTCACGAACATGCCGCTGAAGGTCAGGAGGCTCCCCTGCTGTGCCACCGCGATGGTGAGCCAGGCAGTGCCCACCACCGAGGCCAGCGATAGCCAGTAGGTGATGAGCCGGTGCGCGTCGGAGATGCACACGTCCACGATCAACACGAAGCAGATCATCCCGAGCAGGAACATCTCGGGGACGGCGGGCAGGAACTGCGGCAGCTCGAAGGTCATGGGCTCAGGCTCGCTATTTTGGTCTGGACCACCTGGTGCACCAGGTTGGTCACGGTGGCGTGCATCACGTCCAGGAGCGGCGCCGGCCAGATGCCGATCAGGATCACCGGCACGGCGCACAGGCCCAGGATGATGAGCTCGCGCTGGCTCACGTCCTTCATCTCCTTGACGTGCGAGTTGGTCACCGGGCCGTAGATCACCCGCTTCACCAGCCACAGCGAATAGGCCGCGCCCAGGAACAGGGTAAAGGCCGCCAGGAACGCGATCCAGAAGTTGGCGCGCATGGCGGAGAGGATCACCATCCACTCGCCCACGAAACCGGAGGTGCCCGGCAGGCCGCAGTTGGCCATGGCGAACAGCACCATGAAGAAGGCGAAGGCCGGCATCACGTTGATGACGCCGCCGTAGGCTTCGATCTCGCGGGTGTGCATGCGGTCGTAGAGTACGCCCACGCAGAGGAACAGGGCGCCCGACACGAAGCCGTGGGAGATCATCTGCACCATGCCGCCTTCCACGCCCATCACCGAGCCGGCGCCGCTGGCGTCGCGGCCGAAGATGAGGAACAGCAGGAAGAAGCCCAGGGTCACGAAGCCCATGTGGGCCACGGAGGAATAGGCGACCAGTTTCTTCATGTCGGTCTGCACGATGGCCACGAAGCCGATGTACACCACCGCGATGAGCGACAAGCCGACCACCAGCCAGGTAAGCGCATGGCTCGCATCCGGGGTGATGGGCAGGCTGAAGCGCAGGAAGCCGTAGCCGCCCATCTTCAGCATGATGGCTGCCAGGATCACGGAGCCGCCGGTGGGCGCCTCCACGTGGGCATCCGGCAGCCAGGTGTGCACCGGCCACATGGGTACCTTCACCGCGAAGGCCAGCAGGAAGGCGATGAAGATCAGCACCTGGGCGTGCAGGCCGAGCGGCAGCTGCTGGAAGCCCAGGATGTCGAAGCTGCCGCTCTTCACGTACATGTAGATGAGCGCGACCAGCATGAACACGGAGCCGAAGAAGGTGTACAGGAAGAACTTGATGGTGGCGTAGACGCGCCGCGGTCCGCCCCAGACACCGATGATGATGAACATCGGGATCAGCATGGCTTCCCACAGCACGTAGAACAGCATGCCGTCCAGGGCCGAGAACACGCCGTTCATGAGCCCTTCCAGGATCAGGAACGCGGCCATGTACTGCGAGGTCTTGTACTGGATCACCTCCCAACCCGCGGCCACCACCAGGATGGTGATGAAGGTGTTGAGCAGGATGAGGGGCATGGAGATGCCGTCCACGCCGAGCGAGTAGTACACGTTGAAGGTGCTGATCCAGGGCAGCTTCTCGGTGAACTGCATGGCCGCGGTGCTGTTGTCGAACTGGGTCCACAGCGGCACGCTCACGGCGAAGCTGAGCACTGCGAAGAACAGCGCCAGCCAACGCACGGTGGGCGGCGCCATGCGCCCGGCCAGGAGCACCAGCAGGCCGCCCAGGATGGGCAGCCACAGCAGCACGCTCAGTATCGGGAAGTGACCGGTCATGGTGCGTTATCCGTCATTTGAGGATCAGCCAGCCCAGGAGCAGGCACAGGCCGATGATCATGGCGAAGGCGTAGTGATACAGGTAGCCGGACTGGCCGCGGCGCAGCAGGCCCGCGAACCACTCCGCGGTCTTGGCGGAGCCGTTCACCAGTCCGCCGTCGATGAGGGTCACGTCCCCCACCCTCCACAGCAAGCGGCCGAGGGCGCGGGTGCCGTCGGAGAACACGAACACGTAGAGCTCGTCGAAGTAGAACTTGTTGGCCACGAACTTGTAGAGCCACTGCACCCGGCCGGCGATCTTGCCCGGGAGATCCGGGCGCACCAGATACAGGAACCAGGCCACCACGGCGCCCGCGAGCATGAGGTACAAGGCGGGAGATTCGAAGCACATCAGGAACTTGTGACCGGCGCTGCCGAACTCATCAGCCATGCGGCCTAGCACGTCGTTGGCGGGCGCCACCCTGATGGCATCCGACAGCCAGCCGCCGAACAGCACCGGCCAGGCGGTGATCCAGCCGATGAGCACCGAGGGGATGGCGAGCAGGATGAGGGGCACGGTCACCACCCAGGGCGACTCGTGGGGGGCGTGGGCCAGATGCCCCGGCTTGTGACCGTGGTCCTCATGGCCATGGCCGCCCCTGTCCACCACGAAGCGCTCCTTGCCGTGGAAGGTCATGAACAAGAGACGGAAGGAATACAAGCTGGTGACGAAGGCACCCAGCAGCACGCACCAGTAGGCGTAGGTCGAGCCGGCGCGGGTCGAGGCTTGCACCGCTTCGATGATGGTGTCCTTGGAGAAGAAACCGGAGAAGCCCGGGAAGGCGATGAGCGCCAGGGTGCCGATCACGCTCGTCACGTAGGTGATGGGCAGGTACTTGCGCAGGCCACCCATGTAGCGCATGTCCTGCTCGTGGTGCATGGCCATGATCACCGAGCCCGCAGCCAGGAACAGCAGCGCCTTGAAGAAGGCGTGGGTCATGAGGTGGAAGATGCCGGCACTGTAGGCCGAGGCGCCGAGCGCGGTAGCCATGTAGCCGAGCTGGGAGAGCGTCGAGTAGGCCACCACCCGCTTGATGTCGTTGTTGACGATGCCCACGAGGCCCATGAAGAAGGCCGTGGTGGCGCCGATCACCATCACCACCGAGAGCGCGGTGTCGGAGAGCTCGAAGAGCGGCGACATGCGCGCCACCATGAAGATGCCCGCGGTCACCATGGTGGCCGCGTGGATCAGCGCCGAGATGGGGGTCGGGCCTTCCATGGAATCCGGCAGCCACACGTGGAGCGGCACCTGGGCGGACTTGCCCATGGCGCCCACGAACAGCAGGATGCAGATCACCGTGGGCAGCGACCAGGCGTAGCCGCTGAAGAGCTCGATGTTCTGGCCGGCGAGCTGCGCCGTCTTGCCGAAGACGGTGCCGTAGTCGAGGCTGCCGGTGTAGCTCAGGATCAGGGCGATGCCGAGCAGGAAGCCGAAGTCGCCGACGCGGTTCACTAGGAAGGCCTTGAGGTTGGCGTAGATCGCCGTCGGCCGGGTGTACCAGAAACCGATCAGGAGGTACGACACCAGGCCCACCGCCTCCCAGCCGAAGAACAGCTGCAGGAAGTTGTTGGCCATCACCAGCATCAGCATGGAGAAGGTGAACAGCGAGATGTAGCTGAAGAAGCGCTTGTAACCGGGGTCGTCCGCCATGTAGCCGATAGTGTAGACGTGCACCATCAGCGAGACGAAGGTCACCACGGTGATCATGAGCGCCGTGAGGTGGTCCACCAGGAAGCCCACCTGGAAATCCACGCCGTCAACGAGGCCCCAGCTGTACACCGTCACGTTGGTATCGCCGAAGGAGCCCGCCAGCACCTGCCACAGCACCCAGGCGGAACACAGGAAGGAGATGCCCACGCCGGCGATAGTCACCCAGTGGGCCGCGGCGCGCGGGATGAAGCGCATGCCGAGACCGGCCACCAGCGCCGCCAGGAGCGGCGCCAATACGATGATGAGGAACAGGCTCTCCAGGTTCATGTCAGCCCTTCATGCGATCCAGGTCTTCGACGTTGATGGTCGCGCGGTTGCGGAACAGCACCACCAGGATGGCGAGGCCGATGGCCGCCTCCGCCGCCGCCACCGTCAGGATGAAGAACACGAACACCTGCCCGGCCGGGTCGTTGAGGTAGCGGGAGAAGGCGATGAAGTTGAAGTTCACCGCCAGCAGCATCAGCTCGATGCACATCAGCAGCAGGATCACGTTCTTGCGGTTGAGGAAGATGCCCGCCGCGCTGATGGCGAACAGCGCGCCCGAGAGCGCCAGGAAATGGAACAGGGTGATCATGGCTTGCCCCCCTGCCGCTTGCCGGCTTCGGTGGGCATGGAGACGAGGCGCACCCTGCCCTTCGCCGAGACCCGCACCTGCTTGGCCGGGTCCTGGGTGCGGGTGCCCTCGCGGCGCCGCAGCGTGAGCGCGATGGCGGCCACGATGCCTACCAGGAGGATCACCGCCGCGATCTCGAAGGGGTAGGCATAGGTGGTGTAGATGATGTTGCCGAGCTCGCGGGTGTTGCTGTAGTCGGGGCCGTGCGCCACCGGCGCACCGAAGCTCACGCCGAGCTTCTGGGACCAGACTACGTAACCGATCTCGCCGGCCATGACCAGCGCCACCAGGGCGCCGATGGGGGCGTAGCGGATGAAGCCGTGCCGCAGCGTCGCGGTGTTGATGTCGAGCATCATCACCACGAACAGGAACAGCACCATGACAGCGCCCACGTAGACCAGCACCAGCACGATGCCGAGGAACTCGGCCTCCATGAGCAACCACAGGCCGGCGCTGGTGACGAAGGCCAGCACCAGGAACAGGGCCGAGTGCACCGGGTTGCGGGCGGTGATGACGCCGAGCGCCGACCCGATGAGGATCGCCGCCAGCACGCTGAATATGATCTCCTGGACCATGCTTTCCCCTAGCGGTAGCGCGCGTCGGCCGCGCGGTCGGCGGCGATCTGCGGCTCGAACTTGTCACCCACGGCCAGGAGCTTCTCCTTGGTCATGATCTGCTCGCCGCGCTTCTCGAAATGGAAGTCCGTGATGCCGGTCTCGACGATGGCGTCCACCGGGCAGGCCTCCTCGCAGAAGCCGCAGTAGATGCACTTGAACAGGTCGATGTCATAGCGCGTGGTGCGGCGCGTGCCGTCCTCGCGCATCTCGGAATCGATGGTAATGGCCAGCGCCGGGCACACCGCCTCGCAGAGCTTGCAGGCGATACAGCGCTCCTCGCCGTTCGGATAACGGCGCTGGGCATGCAGGCCGCGGTAGCGCGGCGACTTCGGCGTGTGCTCTTCGGGATAGCGGATGGTGAATTTGGGCGCGAAGAAGAACTTGAGCGTGAGCGCCATGCCTTGCAACAGCTCGGTCAGCAACAGGCTCTTCATCCAACTGCGTAATGCGTTCATGGCGGCCTCAGGCGCGTCGCGACAGGACGAAGTTGATGAGCATGAGCAGCACCGCGGCGGCCACGGTCCAGGCGCCGAACACGGTCAGTGGAACGCCCATGACGATCACGAAGCCCAGCACGCACAGCCACAGGATGGTGAGCGGGATGAACACCTTCCAACCGAGACGCATGATCTGGTCGTAGCGGTAGCGCGGGAAGGTGGCGCGGAACCACAGGTATAGGTACAGGAAGAAGCAGATCTTCACGATCAGCCAGAACAGGCTCGGGGCGCCGAGCAGGCCGTCGGTGAGGCCCTGGAACGGCGACAGCCAGCCGCCCAGGAACAGGATGCTGGCGAGCGCCGCCACCAGGATCATGTTGGCGTACTCCGCCAGGAAGAAGGTGGCGAAGGCGGTGCCGGAGTATTCCACGTGGAAGCCGGCCACGATCTCCGACTCGCCTTCCGCCACGTCGAAGGGCGCACGGTTGGTCTCGGCCACGCCGGAGATGAAGTAGATGACGAAGAGCGGCAGCAAGGGCCACAGGTACCAGTGGCTGATGCCGCCCGACTGGCCCAGCACGATGTCCTTGAGGTTCAGGCTCTGGCTCACCATGAGCACGCCCACCAGCGCGAAGCCCATGGCGATCTCGTAGGAGACCATCTGC
>DASYZF010000172.1:0-5660 GCA_035946515.1 Gammaproteobacteria bacterium
GCGTGGGGTCCACGAAGGATTTGAAGCCCACAAGCTTGATTTTGCTGAGCCGCATGTGCCTCGCCGGTGCCGTGAAATGGCCAGTGTTGGATGGCTAGTGTAAAGTATCGGTGCCTGGAAACGCAGCGCCGAGCGGCCCCCGATGACCACTCAACCCAGCAAAGAACTGGAGACGTTCCCGAACCCGTGCGAAGGGCGGGATTATACCATCCGCATCCGGATCCCCGAGTTCACTTGCCTCTGCCCGAAGACCGGCCAGCCGGACTTCGCCGAGATGCTCCTCGAGTACGTCCCCGATCGCCTCTGCGTCGAACTCAAGGCGCTCAAGATGTACATCTGGAGCTTCCGCGACGAGGGTCATTTCCACGAGGACGTGACCAACCGCATCCTGGACGACCTGGTGCGGACCCTCTCCCCCAAGTACATGCGCCTCACCGCCGAGTTCAACGTGCGCGGCGGCATCTTCACCACTGTGGTGGCCGACCACCGGGCGCCCGGCTGGCAAAGCCCGCCGGCCGTCAGCCTCCCCTAAAGGCCCTGCTCCGCCGGCCTTCGGCCGGGGCAACTTGCGGCCCCCTCCCCAATCCTGTATAAACACGCGCCTATTTTTTGGCCCCAGGAGCTCGACAATGCCGGCTAAGAAGAAAGCCGCCCCCGCCAAGACCGCCAAGAAGCCGGCCCTCAAGGCCGCGCCGAAGGTGGTGGCCAAGAAAGCTCCGGTCAAGGCCGCCCCCAAGAAGCCCGTCTCCCGCGCCCTGCGCTCGGCCGCCGGCGACATGTTCCGCGGCTTCACGCCCTACCCCCTGAAGAAGGGCGAGCCCTACATGAACGACCCCCAGCGGGTCCATTTCCGGGGCATCCTGCAGGGCTGGAAGCGGGAGCTGATGGAGGAAGTGGACCGTACCGTGCACCACATGCAGGACGAGGCCGCCAACTTCCCGGACCCGAACGACCGCGCCACCCAGGAATCGGAGTTCAGCCTGGAGCTGCGCACCCGCGACCGGGAACGCAAGCTCATCAAGAAGATCGACGAGGCCATGGCCAACCTGGACGCCAACGAGTACGGCTACTGCGACTCCTGCGGCGTCGAGATCGGCATCCGCCGCCTGGAAGCCCGCCCCACCGCGACCCAGTGCATCGACTGCAAACAGCTTGATGAGATCCGGGAGAAGCAGATGGGTGGTTAAAAAACGAAGCACGGCTTCGTTTTTTAACCACGGGCCGTAGGGAACGGCCCCGGGAGGACGCAGGGGCTCGCTGCGAAGCAGCAAGCGGGCCGCCGGGAGCGGCCCTGGACACACGGCAGGGATGCGATACTTGAACTTCTAAGACGAAGGCCCTGACGGGCCTTTTTCTTTTCCCTGACTCTCTCATTACTATTCGCCCATGACCTACGTTGGCCGTTACGCTCCCTCTCCCACCGGCCCGCTCCATTTCGGTTCCCTGGTGGCGGCCGTGGGCAGTTACCTGGACGCCCGCTCCCAGGGTGGCCGCTGGCTGCTGCGCATGGAAGACCTGGACAAGCCCCGGGAGATGCCGGGCGCCGCGGACGGGATCTTGAGGACGCTCGAAGCTTTCCGGTTCCAGTGGGATGGGGCCGTGCTCTACCAGAGCCGGCGCGTGGATGCCTACGAGGCGGCCCTGGATCGGCTGGCCTCGGACGGAGCCATGTTCCCCTGCGCCTGCAGCCGCCGTGAGATCGCCGACAGCGGTCTGCATGGCCTGGAGGGTCCTATATATCCCGGCACCTGCCGCCACGGCCTGCCCCCGGGCCGCCGCACCCGGGCATGGCGGCTGCGGGTGCCGGACGAGGGCCTGAGCTTCGAGGACGGCCTGCAGGGCACGGTGCGGCAGAACCTGGCCCGGGACGTCGGCGATTTCATCGTGCGCCGGGCCGACGGCGCCCATGCCTATCAGCTGGCGGTGGTGGTGGACGATGCCCACCAGGGCATCACCCACGTGGCGCGGGGCGCGGACCTCCTGCTCTCCACTCCCCGCCAACTGCTATTGCAGCAGCTCCTGGGCCTGAGCGCTCCCGTGTACCTGCATCTGCCGGTGGCGGTGAACCGGGCCGGGGAGAAACTCAGCAAACAGACCCATGCCGCCGCCCTGGACGAGCAGAGACCCGGGCCGACCCTTTGGCAGGCCCTGTCCTTCCTGCGGCAAGCGCCCCCCGAGGCCCTGCGAGACGCATCTATAGAAGAGATATGGACTTGGGCCCGCGCACATTGGCAGCGCGAGCCCATGATGGGGATTTCGAGTCGGATTTTCGATTGAGAATCAATATTTAATATATTTGTCAATCCATTGATAAATATAAATATTTTTACCTAATACCACTTCGATTCCAGGTATGCCGACCATGATGTTTGAGAGCGCGGCGATGCTTGTATTAAGGTAGGCGGCGGCCGGAATTTCCGTGCAGCTCGACGTCTGGATACATCCCGAGGGCCTCATGTCCGACGACAAAGTTTACCCCGTCCCCGCCAAACCCGCCCGCCAACCCCTACTCGACCGCAAGCAATACGACGCTCTCTACCAGCGTTCCATCCGGGATTCGGAAGGCTTCTGGGCGGAGCAGGCCAAGAGCTTCCTGAGCTGGGATAGGCCCTGGAGCAAGGTGCTGGAGTGGGATTATCCGAAGGGCCTGATCCGTTGGTTCGAGGGCGGCAAGCTCAACGTCAGCGTCAACTGCCTGGACCGGCACCTCAAGACCCGGGGCGACCAGACCGCCATCATCTGGGAAGGGGACGACCCCAGCGAAGACCGCAAGCTGAGCTACAAAGAACTGCACGCACAAGTCTGTCGCTGCGCCAACGTGCTCAAGGCACGCGGCGTCCGGAAAGGCGACCGGGTGTGCATCTATATGCCCATGGTGCCGGAGGCCGCGGTGGCCATGCTCGCCTGCGCCCGCATCGGCGCGGTGCATTCGGTGGTGTTCGGCGGTTTCTCCCCCGAATCCCTCAAGGACCGCATCCTGGATTCCGACTGCCGGGTGCTGATCACCGCCGACGAGGGCCTGCGCGGCAACAAGCGCATCCCCCTCAAGGCCAACTGCGACCAGGCCCTAGAGCACTGCCCCAACGTGCACACAGTGCTGGTGCTGAAGCGTACCGGTGGCGCGATCGCCTGGAATCCCACCCGGGACTTCTGGTACCACGAGCAGCTGGCCGAGGCAGCGCCGCACTGCGCGCCGGAGATGATGGATGCGGAGGACCCGCTGTTCATCCTCTATACCTCGGGCTCCACGGGCAAGCCCAAGGGGGTGCTGCACACCACCGGCGGCTACCTGCTCTACGCGGCCATCACCCACAAGTACGTTTTCGACTACCAGGAAGGCGACGTCTACTGGTGCACCGCCGACGTGGGCTGGGTCACCGGTCACAGCTACATCGTGTACGGACCGCTCTGCAACGCCGCCACTACCCTCATGTTCGAGGGCGTGCCGAACTACCCGAGCGCCTCCCGCTTCTGGGAAGTGATCGACAAGCACCAGGTGAACATCTTCTACACCGCCCCCACCGCCATCCGCGCCCTCATGGCCCATGGCGACGGACCGGTGCGCACCACCTCCCGCAAGAGCCTGCGGCTCCTGGGCTCAGTCGGCGAACCCATCAATCCGGAAGCCTGGGAGTGGTACTACCACTGCGTTGGCGAGGCCCGCTGCCCCATCGTGGACACCTGGTGGCAGACCGAGACCGGCGGCATCCTCATCACGCCCCTGCCCGGCGCCATGGACCTCAAGCCCGGCTCCGCCACGCTGCCTTTCTTCGGGATCCGGCCGGCCATCGTGGACGGCGCCGGCAAGCTCCTGGAAGGCGCCACCAGCGGCAACCTGGTGATCACCTTCCCCTGGCCCGGCCAGATGCGTAGCGTCTACGGTGACCACCAGCGCTTCATCGACACCTACATGAAGAGCTACCCGGGGAACTACTTCACGGGCGACGGCGCGCGCCGCGATGCGGACGGCTATTGGTGGATCACGGGCCGGGTGGACGACGTCATCAACGTCTCGGGCCACCGCATCGGCACTGCCGAGGTGGAGAGCGCCCTGGTGCTGCACGAGAAGGTGGCGGAGGCGGCGGTGGTGGGCTTCCCCCATGCCATCAAGGGCCAGGGCATCTATGCCTACGTCACCACCATGGCCGGGGTGCAGCCGGACCAGAAGCTGCGGGATGAGCTCGTGGCCCTGGTGCGCAAGGAGATCGGCGCCTTCGCGAGCCCCGACATGATCCAGTGGGCGGCGTATCTCCCCAAGACCCGTTCCGGCAAGATCATGCGCCGCATCCTGCGCAAGATCGCGGCCAACGACCTCTCCAACCTAGGCGACGTCACCACCCTCGCGGATCCCACGGTGGTGGACAAGCTGGTGGAAGGCCGGCAGGCGGCTTCCTGAGCTCGCATCCGGCCGCGCACTCCGGCAGTATATGTAAGGACAAGGCCCCAAGGATCTTCCAGAGGCTCATGATCATCGCGAGCGAGTTCGAGCCGGCCCCGCTGTGGGGCAACCGGCACATCCAGACCATCGTCCCCAACCTCCTCTTCCCCCGGGTGCCGGTGGACTTGAGGCGTGAGCGCCTGGAGCTGCCGGACGGGGACTTCATCGACATCGATTGGACCACCGGCTCCCAAGGACCCATCGTCATCGTGTTGCATGGGCTCGAGGGCTCGATGCGCTCCCGCTATGCCTGCAACATGATGCGCAGCCTGCACGAGATGGGTTTCCGGGGCGCCATGCCCTACTTTCGCGGCTGCAGCGGCGAGGCCAACCGACTGCCCATCAGCTATCACTCGGGGTTCACCCAGGACCTGGAATACCTGAGCGGACTCTTGCAGCAGCGCGAGCCCGGCACGCCCCTGGCAGCCGTGGGCTATTCCCTGGGGGGAAACGTGCTGCTCAAGTGGCTGGGAGAGAGCCCCCACGCCTCGCGGCTCGTCACGGGCGTGGCGGTGTCGGTGCCCTTCGACCTCGCCGCCTGCTCGGCCGCCATCGAGAGGGGCTTCTCTCAGGTCTACATGTGGGAACTCATGGGCCGCATGCGCCGCTCCGCCAAGCGCAAGTTCGCGCAGCTCGCCTCGCCTGTCGCGTTGCCGGACATCGACAGGCTGCGTACCTTCCGCCAGTACGACGACGCCTTGACGGCGCCCCTGCACGGCTATAAGGACGCGGACGATTACTACACCCGCTGCAGCAGCCGGCCGTTCCTGAAGCGCATCCGGGTGCCGACCCTGGTGCTGCATTCCTCCGACGATCCGTTCATGACACCGGAAGCGGTGCCGACGGACGCAGAACTCTCGCCAGCGGTGCGTTTCGAGCTGAGCCGCAAAGGCGGTCACGTGGGTTTCGTGGACGGTTCGGTACTGAAGCCAAAGCGCTGGCTGGAGTCACGTATCACGCGGCATTTGGCGGAACATCTCAAGCTGTAAATGGCAGACGCCGCACAAAAAAAGAGGGCCTTACGGCCCTCTTTTTGCATTACGCGGCGATGCCTTTAAGCGGCATTCACGGCTTTCATGCTGAGGCGGATGCGCCCCTGCTTGTCCACTTCCAGTACCTTGACCTTGATCACATCGCCTTCCTTGAGCTTGTCGCTGACCTTCTCGACGCGCTCCTCGGAGATCTGGGAGATATGCACCAGGCCGTCGCGGCCGGGCAGGAT
>DASYZF010000173.1:0-4288 GCA_035946515.1 Gammaproteobacteria bacterium
TCGCCGCCAAGCTCGGTCCCGGCATCGACGACATCGATCTCAGCCTCGACGACTTCCTGCAGCGAGTGAACGCGGACCTGGTGGGCAAGCTCGTGAATATCGCGAGCCGCTGCGCCGGGTTCATCTCCAAGGGATTCGACGGCAAGCTCGGCCGCGTCGATGCGGATTCGCAGAAGGTCATCGACGCGCTGCAGGAGAAATCTGAGCTCATCGCGCAATGCTATGCGGACCGCGAATACGCCCGCGCCGTGCGCGAGATCATGGAATTGACCGACAGGGTCAACCAGAAGATCGACGAGTGGAAGCCCTGGGACATCGCCAAGAGATCCCCCGGCAGCATCGACCTCCAGACCTATTGCTCGACTGGGCTGCAAGCGTTCCGGTTGCTCACGATTTATCTCAAGCCCGTGCTCCCCGCCTTCGCGGAGAAAGTGGAAGGATTCCTGGGCGTGCCGCCGCTTGCTTGGGGCGATGCCGCCAAGCCTCTGCCCCAGGGGCACCGGATAAACCCGTATCAGCACCTGATGACCCGCATCGACAGGAAGTCCATCGACCGGATGATGGAACTCTCCAAAGAAGACCTGACCAAGACCGCGAAGAAGGTATCAAACATGGACCCCATCGCCGCCGAGATCAGCTACGACGACTTCGTCAAGATCGACCTGCGCATCGCGCGCATCGTGAAGGCCGAGCAGGTCGACGGCGCCGACAAGCTCCTGCGCCTCACGCTGGACATCGGCGAGGGCACCCGCAACGTGTTCGCCGGCATCAAGAGCGCCTACGCGCCGGAGCAGCTCGAGGGCAAGCTCACGGTGATGGTGGCCAACCTCGCGCCGCGCAAGATGAAGTTCGGCATGTCCGAGGGCATGGTGCTGGCGGCGGGCCCGGGCGGCAAGGACCTGTGGATCCTCGAACCCCATCAAGGCGCCCAGCCCGGCATGCGGGTGAAATAACCCACAGCCGTCGTGGCCACGGTCGCGCAAATCGATGCCTTGCTGCCGCAGACTCAATGCACCCGCTGCGGCTTCCCGGACTGCCATGCCTACGCAGAAGCCCTCGCCCGGGACGAGGTCCCCATAGACCGCTGCCCGCCCGGCGGGGATGAGACGCTGCAAGCCTTGTCGCAGCTGCTCTCGCGGCCCGCCACCGGGCTTGACCCCGCCGTCGGGAGCTTCACCCCGGGCACCGTGGCCTTCATCGACGAAGCCTTGTGCATCGGCTGCACCAAGTGCATCGCCGCCTGCCCGGTGGACGCCATCGTCGGCGGCCCCAAGCTGATGCACACTGTGATCGAAGCCCTCTGCACCGGCTGCGGGCTCTGCCTGCCCCCCTGCCCCGTGGATTGCATCCGGCTCGGCCCGGCGCAAGGTGTGACGGAGGGTTATGAGGGCTGGCAGTTCCCCAAAGGGGGCGACGAACGCGCCGAAAAGCTGCGGGAACGCCATGACCGCCACCAGGCTCGCGACCGGAAGACGCGGCAGGAGAAGCGTGCGCGCCTCGAGGCCCGCGAGGCGCGGGCCGATGGCCTCAAGGCACGACGCCAGGCGGAGATCGCCGCCGCCGTCGCGCGGGTGCGCAGGAAGCGCGGGGAGACGCCGCGATGAACCCCGCGAGACGCGCCGAGATCTACCGGCGGCTCAGGGCCGCCACGCCCAGACCCACCACCGAGCTCGACTACCGCAGCCCCTATGAACTGCTGGTGGCCGTGAGCCTCTCGGCCCAGGCCACGGACAAGAGCGTGAACCTGGCCACGGCCAGGCTCTTCCCCGTGGCCAACACCCCGGCGGCCATGCTCGCCCTCGGGGAGGCGGGCCTGAAGGAGTACATCAAGACCATCGGGCTCTTCAACACCAAGGCCAAGAACCTCATCGCCGCGGCCAGGATGCTCCTGGAATCCCACGGCGGCGAAGTGCCGAGGGACCGGGAGGCACTGGAAGCCCTGCCCGGTGTCGGCCGCAAGACGGCGAACGTCGTGCTCAACACCGCCTTCGGGGAGCCCACCATCGCCGTGGACACCCACATCTTCCGGGTCGCGAACCGCACCGGCCTGGCGCCGGGCAAGGACGTGCGCGAGGTGGAGGACAGGCTCGTCAAGTTCACGCCGGACGAGTTCAAGCAGGATGCCCACCACTGGCTCATCCTGCACGGCCGCTACGTCTGCAAGGCGCGCAAGCCGGAATGCCCGCGCTGCGTGATCCGGGAGCTCTGCGAGTTCAGGCACAAGACCCAGCCCGGGCCCAAGGTGCCCCTCGCCCTGAAGCCGGCTGCGAAGAGACCCAGGCGGAAGGCGGAGCGCTGATGTCCATCCACGGCGACAGCCGTCACGACACCCGCCGGACCTTCTTCGAAGTATGGGGGAAGATGCAGTCCGGCGCGCCCCTGACGGCCCTGGAGGCCATCATCGCCGACGTGATCCGCCTGCATCCGGAATACCACGCCCTGCTGGACCGCGGCGTGGAGGTGCTGGACCAAGACTGGTTGCCGGAGGGCGGCGAGACCAACCCCTTCCTGCACATGGGCATGCACATCGCCATCCGTGAGCAGCTCTCCATCGACCGGCCGCCCGGCATCAAGGCGGCCTACGACGCCCTGCTCGCCAAGACCCGCGACGTGATGGCGGCCGAACACGCCATGCTGGAATGCCTGGGGGAAGCGCTGTGGCGCGCGCAACGCGAGAACCGCCTGCCGGACGAGAGCGCCTACCTCGCCTGCATCAAGGCCCGCGCCGGCCTGCGCTGAAAGACCTCATTTGCCTTCCGGTGGTTTGGTCAGCAGCATCACGAGTGCGGCGGCGACGGGGCCTTCGGGTGCGCCCTGGATGCGCTTGCGGAAGTTCTCCAGGCTGTCCATGCGGTTGTTGGTGGAGCTGTAGACGGCCTCATCCCGCACGAAGGCCAGGCGGCGGTTGAGGGAGTCGTAGATGTCGTTGCCGCGCACGTAGCCCAGGCGGCGGTTCACGGCGTCGAACACGGTGTTGTCTCGGGCGTAACCCAAGCGGTTGCGGTTCCGGTCGTAGAGCTCGCTGCCCTGCATGCGGTACTCGGCCATGGGCGCCTCAGCGCTTGCCGCCCGCCACGGGCTTCTTGACCAGGGCGTATTGCTGCTCGATCAGCTTCCTCAGGTCCTCATAGGGCATGACGCCGGCGTAGCCCGCGCCGTTCACCCCGTAGCTCGGCGTCGAGTTGATGCCCAAGGCGTCACCGTAACCCTGGCTGCGCATCACCACGTCATGGGTGCTGCCGGTCCGTATGCAGAGCAGCAAGGCACCCGCATCCACGCCCGCTGCCTGCGCATAGGACTGGAACTTGGGCAAAGGGTCCGGCAGCTCCGCCCAGTCCTGCTGACGCGCATAGAGCAGGTCGTGCATGGGCCAGTAATGGCCCTGGCTGCCGGCGCAGCGCGCCACCTGGGCGGCCAGCATCGCGTTCTTGTGGACGTCGAGCGGATAGTCGAAGAACACGAAACGCACCATGCCCGTGTCCACGTAGTCCTTGCGCATCTTCTCCAGGGTGGGCTCGAAGGCGCCACAGGCCGGACACTGGAAGTCGGCGAACTCGCGCACCACCACCGGCGCATCCGCCGCGCCCAGGCTCACGCCCACCGCCGCGTCTTCCTCCGGCACGAACTTCACCTGGGTGGTATTGGCGGCGACGGCGGCTTCCACCGCCGCGCTGTCCGCCGCGGACCTGGCGCGGGCGCGCACCAGCAGGATGCCGCTGTAGGCGACCGCGATCACGAGCAGCGCGACGCCGGCGTAGAGCCAGTAGCGGGAACGGTCGGGCGCGGGTTCGGCAGGCTTCTGCATGTTGGACTCCCCAGCGGTTTAATCCTGAGCGATACGCTCAGGTAAGACTCCCGGTACGGCAGAAGCCACCGCACCCCCGTATACATAATAGCGGCCGCTTATCGGATGAATAATGTCATATTGGCGTCGGACTAACACTTGTGTAATAAATACCGCACTGCCGGGTCTAGCATCCTGTGGATGCGGATGCAGATTCAGGGGTTTCCGACTGCATCCCGATTCCCCGACGGTCCGTATCTTAGGACGAACCCGGCAACCTTAGGGTCCGGCCTTAAGATGCGGACAACCCGCATGGCGAACCGGACCCTCCGGGGCACGGGCTCTCCGGGTGGTCCGTCGAGGAAGCCGCATCCGGCATGTATCAAACACCTGGTTTAAACCACTCAACATGAGGACGTCTAACATGAACACGACCAAAGTCTCCGGTATCGCCATCGCCGCCGTCGCCGCCAGCCTGTTCGTGCTGGCCCCGCTCGCCACCGC
>DASYZF010000174.1:0-7535 GCA_035946515.1 Gammaproteobacteria bacterium
CGCTTCTGCGGCGGGCTGTTGGCTGTCGCCTGTCTCCTGCCGCCGCTGGCTTATGCCGACACGGCGCCGGCGGCAGTCACCTTGGCAGCGCCTGCCGCCGCAACCGTGACGGCGGTGTCCGCCCCGGAGCGGCGCCTCAAGGTCTGCCTGGTGCTGAGCGGCGGCGGTGCCCGCGGTGCGGCCCACGTGGGCGTGCTCGAGACCCTGGAGAGGCTGCATATCCCCGTGGACTGCATCGCCGGCACCAGCATCGGGGCCGCCATCGGCGGGCTCTACGCCGCCGGCATGACTTCCGAGGACCTGGAGCGGGTGCTGAACCGGCCGGACGTGCAGGCCACCATGGCCGACAGCCCGCTCCGCGACAAGCTGACCTTCCAGCAGAAGCAGGACCAGTTCAAGTACCTGCTGCAGTTCGAGGTGGGCTACGAGGACGGGCATTTCTTCTTCCCCCAAGGACTCGCCAGCGGCAACGACCCGGGCCGCATCCTCAACGCCCTGTCGCTGGCGCTCCGGCCCGACCAGGATTTCGACAAGCTCCCCATACCGTTCCGGGCCGTGACCACCGACGTGGAGACCGGCGACATGGTGGTGCTCGACCACGGTGACCTGGCGGAGGCGATGCGGGCCAGCATGGCGGTGCCGGGCATCTATCCGCCGGTGCCCATCGACGGCCATCTGCTGATCGACGGCGGCGTCGCGCGCAACCTGCCCGTGGACGTGGCACGCAAGATGGGCGCCGACATCGTGATCGCGGTGAACATCGGCACGCCGCTGGCGCCGCGCTCCGATCTCAACGACCTGTTCACCGTCTCGCTCCAGGTGCTCAAGATCTTCGGGAACCAGAACGTGGTCGAGTCCGTCTCGCAGCTCACGGACCATGACGTGCTGCTGCAGCCGGACATGGGCGACATCAGCGCCACCGATTTCAGCCGCATGGGCGAGGCCATCAAGCTCGGGGCGCAGGAATCCTACGACGCGTTGTCCAAGATCCCGGGGCTGCAGCTGTCGGCCGCCGACTACGCCCGCTATCAGCAGACCTATCGCCGCCGGCCGATCCCTCCCTTGA
Organism: Gammaproteobacteria bacterium; assembly: GCA_035946515.1. Classification (GTDB taxonomy): domain Bacteria; phylum Pseudomonadota; class Gammaproteobacteria; order Natronospirales; family REEB76; genus DASUBN01. The sequence continues at coordinate 1,067 of DASYZF010000174.1, forward strand.
GCGTGGACTTCGTGCAGGTGGAAGGCAACCAGAGGGTGCCCGCGGACCTGATCCGCGCCCGCTTCGGCTTGAAGCCGGGCACCCCCTGGGACATGCTCACCATCAGCGAGAGCCTGCGCCATGTCTATGACCTGGGCTACTTCCAGAGCGTGGAGGCCGCCTTGGTGGAGCAGGACGCCGAGACCGGCATCTCGCTGAAAGTGACCGAGAAACCCTGGCAGCCCAACTACCTGAAGCTCGGTTTGCACATCGCCGACGACTTCGAGGGCGACAGCGTCTACGAGCTGCTGGGCAGCTACAACCACTCCGAGATCAACGGCCTCGGGGCAGAATGGCGCAATGAGTTCGAGTTCGGCTATTCGAGCTTCCTGTATTCGGAGCTATACCTGCCGCTGGACTATTCCGGCGATTATTTCCTGGCTCCCCAGGTCGAATACCTCGACCAGAGCTTCGATGTGTTCGCGAACCGCAAACGCATCGCCGAATACAGCACCGTTTTCCCCCATGCCGGTCTGGATTTCGGCAGCCAATTCGGCAACCTGGGCGAGCTGCGCATGGGCTACGACTACGGGCATGTGGTCTCGGCGCCGCGCATCGGCAGCCAGGCGACCCTGCCCACGTACCGGGACACCTTGGGCGGTCCGCGCCTGCTGCTGCACCTGGATACCTTCGACAACATCAGTTTCCCCAGTTCCGGCTACTACATGTTCGTGAACGGCTTCTTCCCACGGCGTTCGCTCGGCGGCGACATCAGCTACGACAAGCTCGACGTCACCGCCGGCAGCGCCTTCGGCAACGACGACGACGCTTTGCTCCTGCTGGGCGAAGCAGGCAGCGACCTGGGTACCACGCTGCCCGCCTATGAGCAGTTCGCCCTGGGCGGCTTCCTGTCGCTCGCCGGCCGCCGCCAAGGCGAGCTGCGCGGCGACAACATCTTCGACGCCCACCTGATCTACACCCACCATGCCTACAATCTGGTCTCCGGCCTCGGCAAGGGGCTCTATTTCGGGGCAGGCCTGGATGCGGGCAACGTCTGGCAGGCTGGGCAACGGGTCACGGCCGGCGACATGCAATACGGTGCCAGCCTGTTCATGGGCGCCGATACCGTGCTGGGCCCCCTGTATTTCGGCGTGGGCGCCGGCCAGGACGGCAACCGCACCTGGTTCCTGGTCCTCGGCATCCCCATCAACGGCAGCACGCTCGCGCCGTCGTTCGGCAATAATTGAGCCTCACTGGCCGGAGCCTCCCATGCAAAAACTGCGGATCTTCACCACCGGCGGCACCATCGACAAGATCTACTTCGATGCCAAGAGCGAATACGAGGTAGGCGAACCTCAGATCGGCGACGTGCTGCGTGAGATGGGAGTGGCTTTCCCCTTCGAGATCGCCTCGTTGATGCGCAAGGACAGCCTAGACCTGACGGACGCCGATCGTGCCTCGATCCGCGACGCGGTGGCGCGGGATCCCGCGCGCTGCATCCTCATCACCCACGGCACGGATACCATGACCGAGACCGCCGCCGCCCTGCAGGGTATCGCCAGCAAGACCATCGTGCTCACCGGCGCGCTCAGTCCGGCACGCTTCCGCGGCAGCGACGCGATATTCAACATCGGCGGTGCGGTGGTGGTGGCCATGAACCAGGGACCGGGGGTCTACATCGTCATGAACGGGCAGGTATTCGATGCCCGCAAGGTGCGCAAGAACCGCGACAAGAACCGCTTCGAGGAAGCGTAAGGTGGATCACCAGGCCTACTTCCAGACGCTTGCGGCTTATCACTGTATGGCGAACCGGCGTCTGCTGCGGGCCTTGGAGCCGGTCGGTGACGCGGACTACTACGGCGACCAGGGGCTGTTCTTCAAGAGCATCCATCGCACCCTCAACCACATCCTGCTGGTGGACCGGCTCTATCACGGCCGCATCACCGGCGAGCTCTTCGATGTCACCGGCCTGGATCAGGAGCTGGTGCATGACCGCCGGGAGCTCGCCGTGGATATGGAGCGCCATGGCGAGCGATGGAAGGATGTGCTCGACGGGATCGATGCGACGCGCATGCAGAGTGTGCTGCGTTATCTCAGCACCGAAGGCGAGCAGCGGGAGCTGCCCATGCTCGTGGTCCTGGCCCATGCCTTCAACCACGCTACCCATCACCGCGGGCAGGTGAGCGCGGCGATGACCCGTCTCGGTCAACCCGCGCCGGTGCTCGACATCCCCTACGCGCTCGCCGACCTCAAGACGACAGGTTGAGCACTAGAGCAGGGTGGGCGCGGCGCACTGCGGCGCGCGCCGAGACAAGGATGTCTCGGCTGGCGACTGTACCAAGGATGGTTTGAGGGGCTTAACCCAACAGGTGCCCCACGAGCGCGGCACCACCTGCCATTACGCAGTAGATGCCGAAGGGCCGCAGCGCCGTCACTTCGGTGGTCTTGAACCAGCGCATCAGGAACCACACGCTCAACCAGGCGAAGATGCCGGCCAGCACGCCGCCGGCGAGGATGACCGGCAGCAGGCCCGGCGGCAGCGCCGCCTGCGCGTGCAGCAGCTTCGGGATCTCCAGCAAGCCCGCGGCGCCGATGATGGGCGTGGCGAGCAGGAAGGAGTAGCGGGCGGAAGCGGCGTAGTCGAGCCCGCCCATGAGGCCCGCCACCAGCGTCACCCCGGAGCGGGAGATGCCGGGGATGAGGGCCAAGGCCTGGGCGCAGCCGATGAGGAAGGCCTTGCCCCAGCCCATGCCGCCGAGGTCCTGGCTCGCCGCCTGCCGTTTGAAGCCGTCGCCGGCGATCAGCACCACACCGTTCAGCATGAGGAACACGGCCGCCACCGTGAAGCCGCCGAAGAGGGCGCGCAGCCGGTGCTCCAGCAGGAGACCCAGCAGCCCCGCGGGCACCGTACCGCAGGCCAGCAGCCAGAAGAGCCGTGCCTCGGGGTTGCCGGCGCCGCCACGGGCACGGCCCAGCCCCTTGAAGAGTTCGAGCCAGTCGCGCCAGAAATAGAGGAACAGCGCCCCGGCCGTGCCGATGTGCAGCACCACGATGTAGGGCAGGAACCAGGGGGCTTCGCGGTCGATGGGCCAGTGCAGGAGCGCCGGGAGCAGCACGCTGTGACCCAGGCTGCTGATGGGGAAGAGCTCGGTGACGCCTTGCAGGATGGCGAGCAGGATGAGATAGAGACCGAGCACCAGCACCTCCGGACGGAAGAACGCCGCGCAGGGCGCGGCGTCGTTCCATTATGGCCTAAACGCGGCCGCCATCAACCCAGGTCGAACTTGATGCCTTGCGCGAGCGGCAGCGCGTCGGACCAGTTGAGGGTGTTGGTCTGGCGGCGCATATACTGCTTCCAGGCGTCGGAGCCGGACTCCCGGCCGCCGCCGGTCTCCTTCTCGCCGCCGAAGGCTCCGCCGATCTCGGCACCGGAGGTACCGATGTTCACGTTGGCGATGCCGCAGTCGCTGCCCACCGCCGAGAGGAAGTACTCGGCGTTCTTCACGCTGGTGGTGAAGATGGCCGATGACAGGCCCTGGGGCACGTCGTTGTGCATGCGGATGGCCTCATCCAGCGTCTTGTAGGACATGACGTAGAGGATGGGGGCGAAGGTCTCGCTCTTGACGATGTCCCACTCGTTCCTGGCCTTGACGATGGTGGGCTCCACGAAGAAACCGGGGCGGTCCAGCTTCTTGCCGCCGGCCAGCACCTGGCCGCCGGCCTTCTGCACCGCGGCCACGGCGCTCTCGTAGCGGTTCACCGCGTCCTGGCTGCACAGCGGGCCCATGAGGGTGCCGGAGTCCAGCGGGTCACCGATGCGCACCTGCTCGTAGGCGGCCACCAGCTTCTGGGTGAGGCTGTCCACGATGCTCTCGTGCACGATCAGGCGGCGGGTGGTGGTGCAGCGCTGGCCGGCGGTGCCGACCGAGCCGAACACCACGGCCGGGACCACCAGCTTGAGGTCCGCAGTCTCGTCCACCACGATGGCGTTGTTGCCGCCCAACTCCAGCAGGGACTTGCCCATGCGGTTGGCGACCATCTCGCCTACCTTGCGGCCGATGGCGGTAGAGCCGGTGAAGGACACCAGCGCGACGCGCTCGTCCTTCACGAAGCGCTCCGCCAGGCGGTTGTCGCCATCGATGAACAGGCTGAAGATGGCTGGCAGGCCGTGCTTCTCCAGCACCTTGTTGCAGATGTTCTGCACCGCGATGGCGCAGAGCGGGGTGCGGGGCGAGGGCTTCCACACCGTGATGTCGCCGCAGATGGCGGCGATGAAGGCGTTCCAGGACCACACCGCCACCGGGAAGTTGAAGGCGGAGATCACGCCCACCACACCGATGGGATGCCACTGCTCGGACATGCGGTGCCGGGCGCGCTCCGAGTGCATGGTGCGGCCGTAGAGCATGCGTGACTGGCCGACCGCGAAGTCGGCGATATCGATCATCTCCTGCACTTCGCCGTCGCCCTCGGGCTTGATCTTACCCATCTCGAGCGACACCAGGCTGCCCAAGTCGTCCTTGTGCTTGCGCAGTTCCTCGCCCATGAGGCGCACGGCTTCGCCTCGCTTGGGCGCCGGCACCTCACGCCAGGCCTTGAACGCCACCTCGGCGTCCTTGATCACCTGCTCGTAGTCCGCCTCGGTGGCGCAGTGCACCTTAGCGATCACCTTGCCGGTGGCCGGGTTGATGGAGTCGATCACCTTGCCGCCAGCGCTCTTGCGCCAGCCGCCGGTGGCGGTCCAGGTGCCCGCGTTGTCCTGGGTCAGGCCCAGGTTGGAGAGGATCTTGCTGATGTCGGCCATGGGCACTCCTAGATACTGCTCGCCTTAGGCCACGAACTGCTTGGCGGCCTCGCCGGTGCGCACCAGGCGCGCCGAGAGTTCGGCGGTCTCGGCCTGGGCATAGGCCTTGCCGAAACGGTTATTGAGCACTTCGGTGAGGCTGAAGCGCTCTTGCATCACCAGGCCCTGGTACTTCTTCGGGTCCTTCATCACCAGGTCCACCACCGCGGCGATGCCGGCGCTGGTGGTCACCTGGATGGCGGACCACAGGTGGCCGGCGATCTCCTGCGGGTAGACCGCGTTGGAATAGCTCTCCTCCATGAACTTGCCGTGCTGCAGGCCGCTCACGGACACGTAGATGAGCACCACGTCCTGCACGGTGCGCGGCACCGCGCGCTCGAGGATGCGTTTCAGGGTGTCGCGGTCCTGGTTCATACCCAGGTCGTTCATGAGCAGGCGCATCACCTCGCAGTGGCCGGGGTAGCGCATGGTCTTGTAGGTCATGTTGCGCACCTTGCCGGCGTAGGTCTCGGCGAGGGAGCCCAAGCCTCCGGAGGTGTTGAAAGCCTCGTAGAGCTTGCCTTCGAGCTGGATGGTCTCCAGGCCCTCGAGCGGCATCAGCGCCGCTTCCTTGCCGTTCACGATACCGTAGCAGGTGTTGCCGTACTCATTGATGACGCCGTCGGAAGACCAGGTCAGCGAGTACTTCGTCATGTTGCCCGGGTTCTGGGGGAGGGCACCGACGCGCAGCTTCACGTCGTGGATCTCGTCGAAGTGGCGCATCAGTTCGTTGGCGGCGATGCTGATGAAACCCGGGGCGAGGCCGCACTGGGGCGCGAAGGTGGTCTTGGCGCCCTGGGCCGTCGCGGTCACGGCGCGGGTCACTTCCACGTCCTCGGTGAGGTCGAAATAATGCATGTCGAGCTTGCGCGCCACCTCGGCCACCGGCGGGTTGCAGAAGTAGGGCAGGCTCGAGATCACGGCGCCGGCAGGGTGGGCCTTAAGGTGGGTCTCCAGGGCGGCCTTGTTGGAGGCATCCACCTGGTAGGCCTTGATGGCGATGCCGGCCTGCTTGTGGCTGGCCGCCACAGACTCGGCGGCCTTGCCGTTGGCGTCGGCGAGGCTGATCTCATAGTCGCCGGAGGAGGCCAGGAGGCCGGAGAGCAGGGAACCGATCTTGCCGGCGCCGAGGACGAGCACGCGATGCATGGACGAGACTCCTAAAAATGTTCTTTATTGAAGGTCCGGACCGCCCCTGGACGGCCGACCGCGCGCTGCGGACGCGGTTTGACACGGGGAAGCAGCCAAAAGCGCGTAATTTTGCCACAAACCGCGCGTCCGTCGTACCCCGCGCTTTCGCGGGTCACAGCCGGCGTGTAGCATGGCGGGCCCTATGGACCGTGAATTCCTCCATCCCTGGAAGCCGGACAGCTGGCGCTCCCGCGTCGCCGGACAGCAGCCCCTGTACCCGGACGCCGTGGCCGCGGAGCGGGTGCTCGCGGAGATCAGCCGTCTACCGCCGCTCGTGACCTGGGGGGAGGTCGACAAGCTGCGGCGCCAGCTCGCCGAAGCCCAGCGCGGCGAGCGCTTCGTGCTGCAGGGCGGCGACTGCGCCGAGAGCTTCGACGACTGCACCGCCGAGCCCATCGCCAACAAGCTCAAGATCCTGCTGCAGATGAGCCTGGTGCTCATCCATGGCATGAAGAAGCG
>DASYZF010000175.1:0-4709 GCA_035946515.1 Gammaproteobacteria bacterium
GGCGACGGTCACGGCAGAGGTGTGTACCCGGCCCTGGGACTCGGTCTCCGGTACCCGCTGCACCCGGTGGGTGCCGGACTCGAACTTGAAGCGTGAATAGGCGCCCTTGCCCACCACGCGGGTGATGACTTCCTTGTAGCCGCCATGTTCGCCCGGGCTCTCACTCAGGATCTCCACCTTCCAACCCTGTTCCTCGGCGTAACGGCTGTACATGCGCAATAAGTCGCCGGCGAAGATGGCAGCCTCATCGCCGCCCGTGCCGGCCCTGATTTCCAGAAAGATGTTGCTGTCGTCGTGGGGGTCCTTGGGCAGGAGCAGTTGCAGGAGCTCAGGTTCCATGGCTTCCAGGCGCGTGACGGCGGCGTGCTGCTCTTCCTCCGCCAGTTTGCGCATGGAGGCATCGCTATCGCGACTCATATCCTCGGCGGCCTTGAGGTCGGCTTCGGCTTCGCGGTATTCACCGAACTTGCGTGCCAAGGGTTCGAGACGTGCGTATTCCTGGGAAAGATCCCGGAACTTGTTGGTGTCCGCGGTGGCGCCGGGTGAGGCGAGCAGGGCTGCCACTTCCTCTTGGCGGGAGACGAGACGCTCGAGTTTTTGGCGGATGGAGTCTTTCATGCCGTGCTCAACCTTTATCGCCCGGGCCGTCGTCTTTCCTGTCGAGACCGAAGAGCGCGTTGATCTCGCGCACGAGTTCGTCGCGCCCTTCGTGGGCAGCCTGCCGCAGGTAAGCGGTAGGGGCATGCATGAGCCGGTTGGTGAGGGTGTCAGCCAGGAATTTGAGCACCTGCTCCGGCGGTTCGCCGTGCTTCAGGCGTTGCCGCGCCTGCTCCAGGGTGTGCTCGCGGAGTTCCAGGGCGCGCTCGCGCACGGCGCGGATGGCCGGCACGGCCTCGAGGCCCCGGGTACGTTCGTTGAAGCGCGCCACCTGGGAGTCGATGAGGGCCTCCGCTTCGCCGGCGGCGGCGCGACGCGTGCGCAGGTTGTCTTCCACCACCTTGTGCAGATCGTCGATGGTGAAGAGGTAGACGTCGTCCAGGCGTGCCACCGCGGGATCGATGTCCCGGGGCACGGCGATGTCCACCATCAGCAAGGGGCGGTGTTTGCGGCCGTGGAAAGCCGCTTCTACGTCGGCGCGACCGAGGATGGGGTCGGGGCTGCCCGTGGAGGCGATGACGATGTCGGCTTCCCCAAGGTGGGCGTGGATCTCGTCCAGGCCGATGGCGTAGGCGTGAAAGTGCTCTGCCAGCTCTCGGGCCCGCGAGACGGTGCGGTTCGCGATCACCATCCGACGCACACCCTGTTCCTGCAGGTGACGTGCGACGAGCTCGATGGTCTCGCCGGCACCGATGAGCAGCACCGTAAGGTTGACGAAGTTGGCGAACATCTGGCGCGTGAGCCGCACGGCAGCGTAAGCCACGGACACCGGGTTTTCGCCGATGCGGGTGTCGGTGCGGACCTGCTTGGCCACCGCGAAGGCGAACTGGAACAGACCATGCAATCGCTGGCCGGCGGCGCCGCGGTTGCGGGCCAGTTCGTAGGCGTCTTTGATCTGTCCCAGGATCTGCGGCTCACCGAGGATCTGGGAATCGAGCCCCGAGGCGACCCGGAATAGGTGGTGGGCGACCGCGACGCCGCTGTGGGTATAGAAGCGCTCGCGCACGCCGGGGTCACCGGCGCTGCGCTCCCGGGCGAGCCATTCGCTCACGGCGGTGCCGTCGTTCAGCTCCGCGTAGATCTCGGTACGGTTGCAGGTGGAGAGGATGAGGGCCTCGCTTACGCCCGGAAGCGCCTTCAGTGCGTCCAAGGCCTCAGCCGCCTGCTCGGGCGTGAAGGAGAGCCGCTCCCGTATATCAACGGGCGCGGTAGCATGGCTGATTCCGAGGGTGAAAAGCGGCATGGGCAGGGCCAGCGGGTGGGGGAGGATTTTCGGGCAATCGCCCCGTTAAAACAAGCGGTTGGAGCCGCAAGCCGGCGTCCCGCGGCCGAATCGGATATAGTCGGAGCCACGAAGGTCACTGCCCCCGCCATGACGCTGCGACGCCTCCTGATTCCCGCTCTGATCTATGCCGGCCTGCCACCTCTGGCCGCCGCAGCCGCCGAGCCGCCCACCGGCATTGACCAGGAAGTGGTGTATCACGTATTCATGGGCGAGCTCGCCGCGGAGCGCGGCGACGACAAGACCGCGGCGCAGGAATATCTCAGCGCGGCGAGACTCTCCGCCGATCCAACGCTCTCTTCTCATGCCGCCATCGTGGCTTATGGCGTGGCTGACTACGCCGCCTCCCTGGAAGCGGCACGCCGCTGGCAAAGCCTGGCAGCCGACAAGGCCGATGCCACCCAATTCGTTGCGGTGGTCAATGCTCGGCTCGGCGACGTGGCTGGTGCCGCCCAGGAATTCGAGACGCTAGCCAAGCTACCCAAGGGGCGCGGTTTCCTCTCGGACGCGCAGATGCTGGAGGAGGAGACCGACGCGGTCCACGCCTTGCCGGTCCTGCAGCGCGTCGCCGCCGACGAGATACAGTCAGCGGAGGCTCACCATGCCCTGGCACACGCGGCCATGCAGTATAAGCAATACCCGCTGGCAGAGCAGGAAGCCCGCGCCGCGCTCGCGCTCGACCCCAAGTCAGATGAGGCGCTGGTGCTCCTCGCCCGCGCTCTGGTGTCGGAGGGCCGCGTCGACGAGGCCTTGCCGCCGGTGCAGAGACGCGTGGCAGCCGCACCCGGTGACGTGCAGCTGCATCTCGCCTACGCCGCGCTCCTGGAGGAGGCAGGCCGGGACGCGTCGGCGCAGCACGAGTTCGAGACGATTCTCACCGCCCAGCCCAACGAACCTCAGGCACTCTACACCCTCGGTCTCATGAGCCTGCAACAGAAGCAGTTCGATGCTGCCCACAGATACTTCATAAGGCTACTCAAGACCGGGCGCCGCATCGATGATGCCGAGTATTTCCTCGGTAGCGTCGCGGAACAGCAGAAGCAGTATCCCGCGGCCCTTGAGTGGTATCACCGAGTGGAAGAAGGCGATCGCTGGATGGCCGCCCAGGCGGGTATCGGCCGCAGTCTGGTGGAGAACGGCACACCGGATACGGCGCGGGATTTCTTCGACGTCCTGGTGGGGGACTATCCCGATGATGCAGTGACGCTGCGCCTCGAGGAAGCCGAGGTGTTCAGCGATCTTGGCGACCCCGATTCCGCACTCCAGGTGTACGACGCGGCTCTCGCGGATGCGCCGGACAACGACGATCTGCTCTACAGCCGCGCCATCCTGCTGGAGCAGGACGGCAAGGCGGACCAGGCGGAGCGCGACCTCGACTCCATCCTCAAGCGCAAGCCGGACGACGTGGATGCGCTCAATGCGCTGGGGTACACCCTGACGCTACACACCACCCGTTACCGGGAAGCACATGGCTATATAGAGAAAGCTCTGCAGCTCTCGCCGGATGATCCCGCCATCATGGACAGCATGGGCTGGGTGGATCACCGTTTGGGCGACGACGTCGGGGCACTCACCTATCTGCGCAAGGCCTATGCGGCCGAGGCAGACTCCGAGATAGCGGCACATCTGGTGGAAGTGCTGCTGGCGAGCGGCGACAAAGACGAGGCTCGTACCCTGTTAGCGAAAGCGCGCAAGGTCGACCCGGACAACCAGGCCTTGAAGAGCCTGGAAGCGCGTTTCATTCCATGACTTCCACTCTTCGCGGCGCGCTGCTCACCACCGGCGCGCTCGCGCTCTCTGCGTGCGCCACACTCGCCGGCCATGCGCCCACGGGAGCCGCCAACGAACAGGCTTGGCAGGCTCGTGTCGCCACGCTCACCACCCTGGGTACTTGGGAACTCAGCGGCCGGGTAGGAGTCGTGAACGGTAAGGACGGTGGGAGCGGTTCCCTCGATTGGAACCAGGATGGTGATGAACTTCGCTTCGATTTCCGGGGGCCACTGGGTGCGGGTGCCGTGCATATCGAAGGGGACAGTGCGGCCCTGCACGTGCAGTCTTCCCAGGGTGATGATTTCGTGACCACGGACCCGGAGGATGACTTCGCCCGGCATCTGCGCATGCCTATGCCGGTGTTCAGCATGCGTTATTGGATGCTCGGAGTCCCGGATCCCGGGGCACCTTATTTGAAAATCGCGGATGCGCAGGGCGAACCGCTGAGCCTCAGCCAGCGGGGCTGGCAGGTGAATTACCAGGAGTATGCGGACGTGAGTGGACGCAGCTTACCGGTGCGTTTCACCTTGAGCCGCGGCGAAGTGCGCATCAAGGTGGCGGTGAGCCAGTGGACCCTCGCGCCGGCGGCTGCGACCAAGAGCCCATGAGGAAGCATCACAGCCGCGGCTGGCCGGCACCGGCCAAGCTCAACCTCTTCCTGCACATCACCGGCCGGCGTGCCGACGGGTACCATTTTCTGCAGACGGCGTTCCAGTTCCTGGATCTCTGCGACAGCCTCGACTTCGAGTTGCGGGAGGACAGCCGCATCCTGCGCCTTCAAGGCCCTGCGGAGGTGTCCGAGCAGGAGGATTTGACGGTTAAGGCCGCTCGGGTTCTCAAGGAGCACACGGGTGTCGTTACCGGGGTAGGGATTAATCTGCGCAAAATCATCCCGACCCAGGCGGGATTAGGGGGCGGTAGCTCGGATGCCGCCACGACCCTGGTGGCGCTCAACGAACTCTGGGGTACCGGCCTCAAGGACCAGGAGCTCGCCGCCCTC
>DASYZF010000176.1:0-1572 GCA_035946515.1 Gammaproteobacteria bacterium
CAGTGGCCGCCTATGATGCGCAGACCGGGGCGCAGCTCTTCGACCGCCCGGTACCGCGGCTGCCGGTGCAGCTCGACAGCCCGCCAGGCCAGGGCGCATTCCAGGAGACGGGCGGCACGCTCTATTTCGCCTCCCCTGGCAACCCCATCGCGACGGGAGCGACCGCACAGTCGGTGAGCGTGGTCCTGGCGCTGCGGGCAAGCGACGGCAGCCTCAAGTGGGCGCGGAGGCTTGACGGCGACGTCGAGCCAAGCATCTTCGTCGTGCCGTAGCATTCACGCCGGGAGGCGCCTCAGATATGGCAGGACGCCTCTGCTCTCATTCGCGTCCGGACGCACCCATATGATTACTTGATCGGGACCGTCGCCTCTCGAATGCCGCATCGCGGGCGCACGCTCTCGGCTCCGAGGAGCAAGAGTCGGAGTACAAGTGGCTTATGGGGTGACATGCTCCCCACGCCTAAAGGCGGGGGCTTCTCAGACGACGCTCGCCGTATCCGGCCACGTTAGCGCCTGACGGGCCTGCCCGGCCCGCTGCTGACCGGCGACGAGAATGTTCAGCGCCGCGTTCTCGTCGCGGTCCACGACCAACCCGCAGGTGGGGCAAACATGCATGCGAATGGAGAGGCTCTTCGCCACCCGTTCGCCGCAACCGCTACAGTCCTGCGTGGTGAACGCAGGAGGGATCGCTTCCACTCGCCTGCCGGCCCACTCTGCCTTGCAAACGAGGATACGACGGAAGGCATACCACCCCGCGTCTTGGATAGACTTATTCAAGCCGGACTTTGCGCTGGCCCCGTTCTTGAGATAGCCACCGTTTCCGTTTGGTTTGGGCGCAGGGCGGCGACTCATGTTGCCCACCTGCAAGTCTTCCAGGTAGATCACGTCATATGTACGCACGAGGTCAAGCGCCGTCTTATGCTGGAAGTCGCGGCGTTGCCGTTTGACCTTCTGATACTTCCTGGCGCACTGGTGCACCGCTTTCCACCACCGCTTACTGCCCTTCTTCCGGCGAGCAACCTTCTTGTGGGCCTTCGTGAGCTGCTTTTCTGCCTTCCGATGGTAACGAGGGTTCTCTACCTGCTCCCCGTCCGCCGTCACCAGGAAGACCTTCAAGCCCACATCGATGCCGGGCTCACATCCTGTGCGGGGCAAGGGCTGGGTGGGCACCTCGGCACACGAGAACGAAACATACCAGCCATCCGCTTCCCGGCGGATCGTGACGGTCTTGGGGGTGCCTTGGAGTGGGCGATGCAGCCGAATGGGAATACGTCCGATCTTGGAGAGACTGAGCACGCCACCGTCTAGCACAGTGCCATTGCCGTACTGCGGGTAGGTAAAGGAGTGATAGCGCTTGGTGCCCTGGAAGCGGGGATAACCGGGCGTCTCGCCGTTCGTGACGCGCCGGAAGAACCCTTGATACGTGCGCTCTACCCGCAACAAGACATCCTGCAGGACCTGGGAATGCACTTCTGTGTATTCGGGGCACGCGGCTTTCAGCACCGGCAACTCGGCCTTCTGCTGATGGTAGCTCGCGCTGATGCCCTGGCCGCGTCCCCACCAGGTCTTGCGT
>DASYZF010000177.1:0-8827 GCA_035946515.1 Gammaproteobacteria bacterium
TCCATGTTGCCACGCAGCTTGATCATGGCGGCCTTGAAACGCCGCTGCTCCAGGGGTTTCAGCAGGTAGTCGGTGACGTTGGCCTCGAAGGCCTGCAGCGCATAGCGGTCGGACCTGGCGGTGATGATGGCGTAGGGGCGCTTGGTGATGCCCGGGGAGCAGATCACTTGCAGGCCGGTGAGGCCCGGGAGCTCCATCTCGATGAACAGCACATCCGGCCGCAGCAACTCGATCTTCTCGAGGGCCTCGTTGCCGTCGGCACACTGGCCGACGATCTCCACGTCCGTCTCCTCGTTGAGGTGTCCCATCACGAGGTTGATGGCGGTGGTGTCGCTGTCCACTATCAAGGCACGGATCATGACATCTCTCCTGCGTCCTGGACTGCATTCCCTGATCGCCGCCGGCGGTTCCGGGGGTACGTGACGGGTTCGCCGTCGCTCAGGCTACTGAGCTTTTTTATAGTCAAAAGTTCATGGGACGGGCCGTTAATGTTCTGATTTATGTTTGGTTCATATCTGCACGCTCCTGCGGGTTGTCCACCGGGCAGCCGGACAGCGCGTCCGTCCCGCGGACATCACGCCTGCATTTCTGAATTAGTTCTGAAACCCCTTGCGGTGTCTCGCTTCCAGCCTTGGATGTCGCAGCGGGGCGCCGGGTTTAATTGTCATAAGGGTTCCTGCCATGGTCACGGCGGGCCTGGACGGATGCGGACACGACGGCGCTGCAGGCCGCGATGTTACAACCGTGTTAAACGCCACCCCGGCCTTTCCCAGCCGGGGTGACCATCCATTAAAGATGCGCAGGGTTCAGGAAGGGTTGCGGCGTCGGCGCCTGAGACGCTGCACCAGGCGGTAGAGCAGATAACCCAGGATGCCCAGCACCAGCAGCATCCCGGCCGCCATGGCTTCCAGGTTGTGCATGGGGTTCATGATCACGAAGCCACCGGTCTCGGTATAGAAGCCGTTGAACCGGGCGAGGGCCGCGGACAACGCCAGCACGTCATCCTTGCCGAGGGGCAAGGGATGCTCATCCGGATGGACCGTGGATTGCCAATCGAACAGGGCGCCGTCCTTATCCTTCTCTATATGCCCGCCGAGCACGTAGCTCACCGGCCGGTCCTTCACGAACGCCGCCACCCGCGCGGCGCTCGCCACATAGGCAGGATAGTCGTCCACCAGGAGGCGCCCGGGCAGGAGGAAATCACCGGAGAAGAGGATGGCGGTGTTGCGGTCGTAATAGACCACGTGGGCCACGTTGTGCCCCGGAGCGGGCAGTACATCCACCACGCGATCACCCAGGTCCACCTGGGCTATGCCCTCCGGCCAGTCCTTGAAACCGAAGAAGCTCTTCACGCTCGGCAGCTGCGCGGCCACCAAAGTCACCCCGGGCAGGCCCTGGAACTGGGGATCGCCGGCCCGGTGATCGAGGTGGGTATGGCTGTGCGCCACCACGAGCGGCAACCGGGAACCACCCGTCGTGGGCAGGAGGCCGAGCACAGTGTGGGCCAGGGGCATGAGCTTGGGGTCGGCCACGTCACCGGTGTCGATCAGTAAGGCCTCCCTGTCCCCCACCAGGAGGTACATGAAGGGCGCCTCCCAGGTGGAGCAGAGGTCCTCGCGCAAGATATAGGTGTGGGCGTCGTAGGCCTGCACCTCCAAGGGTGTCTTGACCGTCGCCGGGCACGGATCCGCACCCGCATCCCAATGCATGTCGCGGGGGCTCGTGGCCTGGCCGGCCAGGGTTATGGGACTCACGGACATGAGGCCGAAGGCCAGCGCCAAGACGGTGCGGGACAGGGTCGTCATCGGGATCTCCTGGATGAAGGGCGTCGGCGGGCGGGGCGTTTGCTGGGGCCGTCCATGCCAGCATGCATACGGGCGAGCGCTATGAAGTCTTCCAGGGCGGCGTTGACACGTCGGCGATCGCCGGTGCTCATGAGCTCGATGAACAGACCGTCGAACACCGCGCCGTAGAGCGTGGCGAAGCCCGGCGTCTGCTGAGCCTCGGGCAGGACCGGTTGGATGAGCTCGAGCCAGGTCATGGAGTTCTGCTTGAGATAGCGCCCGTAGACCTTGGGATTCTGGGCGGCCAGGAGCTGCAGCTGGTAGAGCAGGCGGTGGTAGTCGTAGTTCACGCCGGTGGTGGCCCAGTCCCAGAACGCGCGCAGCAGCGGCACCTTGCGCGGCTTGGATTCCGCGGCCAAGAGTGCACCGAAGGAACGTTGCAGCCGCCCCTGCATCTCCGCCAGCACTTCGACGAGCAGCCGCTCCTTGGAACCGAAATGGAAGATGAGCAAGCGGGCGCTGGTGCCGGCTGCGGCCGCCATGGGCCGCAGCGAGAGGTCGGCGAGCCCGCGCTTTACGAGGTAGGTGATGAGCGCGTCCAGCAGTTGCTGCTTGCGGATCGACATGTAACGAGTGTTACATGTAACGATCGTTTCAGTCAAGGCAGTGTCGGCGCCAGGACCGCCGGTCTGAAACCTCAGCCGCCCGTCTGCGGAGCCGCGTACTGCTTGTTCACCGCCCTGAGGCAGCCCAAGACGTACCTCGCCGACTCGTCCACGGGCTGTTTGGACGAGGCCTTGATGGGTCCGGTGCCAGTGCCGCAGGCCTTCAGCGCCGCGGGGGACGCGATGGCCGCCTGGAAATCCCCGCCCGCCAGGAATCCGTAGTTGAAGTTGAGCCAGTTGGTGAGGTAGCCGTCGAGGTGGTTCTGCTTCGCCACCAGCTCCGCCTCCCGCTTGTTCCAGTCCGCCGCCGCCTGCTGATAGCGGCTGAAGCGCGCTTGCAGGTCCGTCTGCTGCGCCTCGAGATCCTTGGCCTCGGCGTTGATGCTCACGGTCCTGGCATTGAGCGCGTCGATCTCGCTGTTGCAGTTCTCCACTTGGTTCTTGCCCGAGGGCGCGCTGCCGCCGGCGCAGAGCCCCTTGTTCTGGGAGAGGGCTTGCTTCTGTAGAGCAATGACCCGATTGTGATCCTCGAGTTTCTGGTTGAGATCCGTCCGCTCCCGGCTCAAAGCCATGCCCGTGTCCAGCAGGACCTGGCGCTGGGCCATGAGCTGTTTGT
The DNA here is from genome assembly GCA_035946515.1 of Gammaproteobacteria bacterium. Lineage (GTDB taxonomy): Bacteria > Pseudomonadota > Gammaproteobacteria > Natronospirales > REEB76 > DASUBN01. Next base: position 3,066 of record DASYZF010000177.1, read on the forward strand.
TCTCTTTCTCCAGCTGCGCCTTCTGGCGCACCAAGCCCGCCCCCTGCTGCAGGTTCTGGGCGACCTGCTCCCGGAGGGCGTCGGCCAGCACGAGACCCGGGGCCGCGAGCAGGGCGAGGATCAGGAGATGAGCGGGTCGAATCGGCATAGCTATCCCCGGGGATCGAAACCGGTGAAGATCAACGCAGCTGGCTGTCCTTGCTGCCCCGCCTGTTGTACAGGCTATGGGCCTTCACTTTCTTGTCGGCCTCGTCCTGGCAGGGGATGCACAGGCGCACCCCCGGCAGGGCCTCGCGCCGCGCCTGAGGTATCTCGGCACCACACTCCTCGCAATGGCTCAAGCTGGGCCCCGCGGGCAGGCGCCGGCGCACGCTCTTGAGCGCGTCGTTGATGCTGGCGTCGATCTGGTCCTGGACCGCGCCGTCTTTCGCCCATCCGGTTGCCATTCCGCTCTCCGAATCCCGCGGCCCATAATTATGCGCCAGAACGCCGCCTGCTTCCCCGCCGATATATAGCCGCACCGAGGCATGCCCCATGGACAGGGCTTCCTTATAGTATTCTTCGAGCCCTCCTTAAGGCCGCATCGGTCTCCCGCCAGACCTATTCCCCGAGGTGCTTCATGAAGTCCCTGCTCGCCGCGTCCATGCTGCTCTCGTCCATGCTCCCGGCACTGGCCATCGCCGCGCCCCATCCCTTCGATGCGCAAGATCTCGTGATGATGGACCGGGTGAGCGACCCGCATCTCTCGCCCGACGGCTCCGCCGTGGCCTTTGCGGTGCGCGAGACCGATTACGCGGCCAACAAGGGCATCACCAGCGTCTGGACGTTGGACCTCAATACCACAGACGCCAAGCCACAGAAGCTCGCGGAGGGCAACAGCCCGCGCTGGTCGGCGGACGGCAAGAGCCTCTACTTCCTCTCCTCCAAGTCCGGCTCAACCCAGCTGTGGCGCGCCGCCGCCGCGGGCGGTACGCCGGAACAGGTGAGCAGCTACCCCCTGGACGTGAACGACTACAAGCTCTCGCCCGACGGCAGCCACGTGCTGTTCTCGGTGAACGTGTTCACCGACTGCCCGACCCTCGCCTGCACCAAGACCAAGCTCGACGCCCGGGCCGCGGACAAGGCCAGCGGCCGGCTCTACACCCAGCTCTTCATCCGCCATTGGGATGCCTGGATGGACGGCCGCCGCTCGCAACTCTTCATCGCGGCTCTCGGCGCTGACGGCAAGCTCGCGGGCGAACCCACCTGGCTCAGCCGCGGCCTGGATGCCGACGTGCCCTCCCGGCCCGACGGTGACGACAGCGAATACACCTTCTCGCCGGACGGCAGCACGGTGTACTTCGATGCCCGCATCGCCGGCCAGACCGAGGCCTGGTCCACCAACTTCGACATCTACAGCGTGCCGGCGGATGGCGCGAAGGCCCCCGAGGATCTCACCGCCGCCAACAAGGCCTGGGACGGATTCCCGCTGGTCTCGCCGGACGGCAAGACCCTCTATTACCTGGCCATGAAGGTGCCGGGGTTCGAGGCGGACCGCTTCGGCATCATGGCCCGGGATCTCGCCACGGGTAAGACCCATGAAGTGGATCCCCATTGGGACCGCGGCGCCGGTCCGCTCTCGATCTCGGCGGACGGCAGCACGCTCTATACGAGCAGCGACGACTGGGGCAACCATGACCTCTTCGCCATCGACGCCGCGAGCGGCCAGGTGACGAAGCTCAACGACGCCGGCAACACCAACGGCTTCAGCCTGGCCGGCGGCCGGCTGCTGGTCTCGCACCAGGACTTCAAGCACCCGACGGACCTCTATCTGCTGGACTCCTCCAACCACGCGCTGCAGCAGGTGACGCACTTCAACGCCGAGCGGCTCGCCGACATCCAGTTCGGCGATTTCCAGTTCTTCACCTTCAAGGGTTGGCACGGCGACAAGGTGCAGGGCTATGTGATGAAGCCCGTGGGCTACGAGCCCGGCAAGAGATATCCCGTGGCCTTCCTGATCCACGGCGGCCCCCAGGGCGCCTGGACCGACGACTTCCACTACCGCTGGAACCCGGAGGCCTACGCCGGGCAGGGCTTCGCGGTGGTGGCCATCAACTTCCACGGCTCCACCGGCTACGGTCAGGCCTTCACCAACGCCATCTCGCAGCACTGGGGCGACCGGCCGCTGGAGGACCTGCAGAAGGGCTGGGCCGCGGCCCTCAAGGCCAACCCCTTCCTGGACGCGAGCCGCGCCTGCGCCCTCGGCGCGAGCTACGGCGGCTACATGACCTACTGGATCGCCGGGGTGTGGAACAGGCCCTGGAAGTGCCTGGTGGACCACGACGGCGTGTTCGACGCGCGCATGATGTACTACGCCACCGACGAGCTCTGGTTCGAGGAGCATGAGAACGGCGGCACCCAATACGGGCAGCCGGCCAACTACGAGAAGTTCAACCCCCTCGACCACGTGAAGGACTGGCGCGTGCCCATGCTGGTGGTCCACAGCGCCCACGACTTCCGCATCCCCGAGACCCAGGGCTTCGGCGCCTTCACGGCGCTGCAGCGCCGTGGTATCCCGAGCGAACTCCTCACCTTCCCGGACGAGAGCCACTTCGTTCAGAAGCCCCAGAACAGCGTGCAGTGGCACGGGACGGTGATGGCCTGGCTGAAGCGCTGGACCGGGTCTCAGAACCCTTGACGCCCGGGAAGAAGACGACGCGACGGGGGGCCCAAGGCCCCGTCCCATTTTCGGCATGCGGCCGTCAAACGCTACTTCACCCGGGTCTCGTCGACGATGAAGTTCGTCTCCCAGGTCTTGCCGCCATCGTCCGAGAAGGCCTGTTCGAAATGGCAGGAATCCGCCTTGATGTCGAAGACGCTGAAGCGCACCAGGATCATCCTGCCGTTGTAGGCCTCCTGGTCGTAGAAATCCCCGCGCCCATCCTTGAACTCCCCTACCACCGGGAGGCTGAAGGCGCCGGTGGCGCTGTTGGTGAAGTCGATGCTCCACTGATGGGAGTCGGGGCCGTAGAGGCGCACGGAGAAGATCTCGAGGTGCCCGGCCGGGCCGTCGGCCTCGATGGTGCCGGTGTCGGCGCCGTCCCAGACCTTCTGCACCACGTCGGTGCCGTTGTATTCCACCCAGGTGTCGGAGCCCGTGAGCGGATGCAGGCGGCGTTTCTGGTGGGTCTTCCAGGTGCCGATGTCCCAATCGAAATCATGGCGCCCGTCCCGCGGCTGCGCGGCGGCGCCTGCCGTCGCCGGATCCGGATCCGCCATGAGGCACGCCGGATAGCTCAGGGAAATGAGGACGCCCAACAAGAAGGATGTCCGAATACGGCGCGATGCGCGCATATCCCAATCTCCGTTCGTAAACCACCAGGAGACCGTGGAGCGTGGTCCAGTGTACGGAAGTTTTGAATGGCCACTTTAAACGGCGATAGGCCGCTCCGGTGATACCACTTCCGTCGTGGCGCCCTCTGTTTGCGGGGCGGGCGGGACTAGAAGTAATGCGCGACGCTGAACAGCAGGCTGTAGGACGTGCCCAGGCTCCCGAAGTCCGAGCGACGCGAGCCGAAGTACTTGACCCCTTGGGCGCCGAGGGTCCAGGTGTCGGAGACGTAGTATTCGGCAGAGAGCTGCGCCATGCCGGAATGGTCGTAGGCATCCACCAGCGCGAACGCGGTGAGCTCGAGTTTCACGGCGAACGCGTCGACCCAGTCGGCGCGGGCGAAATAGGCCTGGCGGGTGTTCTGCTGCTGTTGGTCCTGGGCATAGCGCCGGAGGTACCACAGCTCATCGAGGAGCGGCGCCGGCGAACCGGCGCGGCTGCCCGCCGTGAACCAGTTGCTCCAATCCGTGCGCGAGAAGCCCGCTTGGTTCAGCAGGTATTCCACGTTGAAGGTGATGTCGGTCTCGGTCGTATAGGACACGCCGAGGGCCAGCTCACTCTTGAAAGTGCTGTGGGTCGCAGTCGGAATGGGGGGCGCGGCGCCAGCAGGCAGGGTACCAGTCTCACGCCCGTAATCGACCGCCGCGGTGATGAGGTCCGGGCGCTCGGCGCCGGACCATTCGAGATAGGCGACGGCGCTCTGCCCGAGTCCCATGGACAGATCGGTCCCGAAATGGGTCCGGCCCGCCTCGCGGTACAGCAGGAATTCGGGGCTGGAGTTGCCGCCGGAGTCGACGCTGCCCTTGATCAGCCAGCGATCATCCGCGTTGGTCCGGTCGAACATGGGGTTGAAGCCCGGCAAATCGTCGTTGCCGTAGATGGCACTGGGCCGGTGCAGTTCCGGGGCGTAGGCGAACGTCAGGGAGCCGCCGTCCCAGATCCGCTGGCCGCGGATCATCAGCGTACCCAACCGGTCCTCCCGCTGCACCGAAGGGTCCTGGGACAAGGGTTCCGTGACGGAACGGGTCTTGAAGAAGTCCGTGGGGTTGTAGCCGAGTGCGATCCCGCTCTTCAGGTTGATCCGGCCGGCATCGACGTACAGCTGATCCGACGGACGCCAACTGATATAGGCTTCCCGGAAATCGGTGACGATGTCCTCGTGGCTGGGAAACGGCAGGTCGTCCTCATCGCGGAGGTTGAACCTGTCGCTCAAGAACAAGCGGCTGCGCTGGCCGATCTGGTAGTCCTGCCGGACATCCAGGAGCAGCCGTTCCTGCCAGGTATAGCCCGGCGGAGCGGGTAGCGGCACCGCCGGGTCCTGGACCGCGGCCACCTGGGTGGTGGCGTTCTCGAGGTAGATTCTCCGGTTCGGGCTGGCGGCTGCCGGCGCCGCGGTGACGGGCGCGGGAGCAGCGGATGGGATCAGATCGAGATCGCTATCCTGGTCTGCCTGCGCCGCGTGGCCCCATGCCAGCAGCAGCAAGGCGAGGTAGATGCCGCGGCCGTTCATCTCGCGTCAAGGCGGGGCAGATAGTCGCGCTGGAACCAGAGATCCGGAATGTCCTGGTACCGGTAATCGCTGGAGGTGGCGATGGTCGCCAGCGAGGTATCCACCGCGTCTATGATGATCACCTGGGTGGGCCGCATGCGGCCCAGCACCTCGCCGAAGTCCCGGTAATAGGCGATCTTCAGCAGCCGGCCGCTGTCGGAGTAGAACTTCCCCTTCACCGGCATATAGCTCCCCTGCTCCACCCAATATTCCACGTGGCTGTAGGTGGCGAGGGCATCGGCCGCCTTCAGGTCCAGGTGCCAGCAGTCGCGCTTCGCGTGGGCGGCGTCCTCGATGGTCTCGGTGCCGCTGACGGTGGCGGTGTAGTCCACCGCCAGGTTCACTGTGAGCACGTCGCCGATGGCCGCCTGGCCCACCAGTTGCTGCTGCGGCGAGATGCGCACGCTGGTCTTGGAGGCGGGGTCGTAGAACCAGAGCGCGCCTTCGCCCAGCAGCACGCGCTTGCCGGCGTCCCGCGGCGGATCCACGTACTGCACGAGGTTGCGGAACTGTCCGTTGGAGGGGTCCACCTTGGAATACACCGCCAGGGTGGTCTGGTCTCGCTCTGCGCCCGACACGTATGCGGTGAGCGTGGTGGTGGTGTGGAATGGCTGCTTGGGATTGCGGACCTCGTCCGTCTTGGCGACGATCTCCTGGGCGGTCTCGGCATAAGCCGCTCCCGATAGGGCGAGCAGTAGGGCCGAGGCTAGGATGCGTGATGCGATGTTGCGCTTGTCCATGGTGGCCTCCGTTCAGACGTGACGCAGGGCGTCCACGACCGAGAGTCGCGCGGCGCGGTTGGCAGGGATGAGAGCGGCGAGGGTCGCCACCAGCACCAGGGTG
>DASYZF010000178.1:0-6944 GCA_035946515.1 Gammaproteobacteria bacterium
TCCCGGCCACCATCACCCACGAGGACGGCTCCCAGGAGAAGGTGGCCGTAGTGCGGGTGGGCGTATTCGACGCCATCAACGACGACAGCTTCCTGCGCTACCTGCCTGAGACCGGCGCCCTGGTGCAGCCAGACCGTCAGCCGGCCGGGCAATGGCGCAGCCTCGCGACCGGTTTGACCGCGGCCACCTCGGGCGTGGTGCCCATGGCCGTGGATCCCAGCGGCGGCGACCTGCTGCGCAGCCTTGCCGGCCAAGTGAGCTTCTTCGAGCGCGTGGGCCAGGGCCACGGCATCGGCTGGTTGATCCTGGTGCTCGGCGCCATCGGCTTCCTCATCGCCCTGGAACGCGGTGCCTACATCTTCCAGGCCGGCCGCAAGATCAAGGCGCAGATGAACTCCAGCAAGGCGGACCTCGGCAACCCGCTCGGCCGCATCCTCTCGGTGTTCAACGAGAGCAAGGCCGATGATGCCGAGACCCTGGGGTTGCGTCTCGACGAGTCGTTGCTGCGCGAGCGGCCGGTGATCGCGGCGCGCATCGGGCTGCTCAAGATCCTCGCCTTGGTGGCGGTGGTGCTGGGCCTGCTCGGCACCGTGGCCGGTGTCATGAACACCTTCCAGGCCATGAACCTGTTCGGCGTGGGCAGCAACCTGGTGGCGAGCGGCATCGCCACGGCCCTGGTGCCCACCTGGCTCGGCCTGATCGTGGCGGCCGTGCTCTTGTTCTTCCACGGCCTGCTCGCGAGCCGCAGCGACGAGCTCATGCACACCCTGGAGCAGCAGAGCGCCTCCATCCTGGCGGCACGGGCCGAGAAGCTCGCCGCCATGCGGGGCGCCAAGTAATGGGATTCTTGTCCGGCTTCGGTGACCTGTTCGCCGCGGGCGGCGTGCTGTGGCTGCTGTTCCTGCTGGCCGTGCTCCTGTGGACGCTCATCGTGGAGCGCTACTGGTATTTCTACTTCGATTTCCCCGCGGCCCAGGAGATCGCCCTGCGCCGCTGGAAGCGGCATGCCGGCGGCGATATCAAGTCCGCGCGCCGCGCCCGCGGCCAGATCGTGGCGGACGTGTTCGCGGAGACCCACCGTTCGGTGAGCTTTATCGAGACCCTCATCGTGGTGATCCTGCTGTTGGGGCTGTATGCCTCCGTGGGCGGCCTGATGCGGGTGCTGGACGCCTTTCCCGTGGGCGGCGCGGCCGGCCAGCAGCTCGTGGCCCGGGGCATCGCCGCGGCTGCGGTGCCGGCGGTCGCCTCCGGCGCCCTCGTGGTGGCGGCGTTGTTCTTCAACCGCGCCCTGCGCGACCGTGCCGACGTGGAGACCCGTCTCCTCGCCGACCGGTTGCGGCGCGGCTAGAGGCCGCTCCATGCTCCGCTACGCCGGTTCCCTCACGCTCGGCCTGCTCGCGGTGCTCACCGTGTTCGTGGCCATCCAGAGCTTCGTGGTGGGGCGCCAGTTCCAGCAGAACCTCGGTGCCGCCGCCGACACGGGCGGCGGCGTGGTGAACCTCAACAACCAGAACTCGCTCGCGGCCCAGATCTCGGCGTTACCCGACAAGCCCGGCACCGTCCGCACGCCGCCGCTGCCGGGCGGAGTCGCGCTCGGGCAGGTGGAGACGGACATCCCCGCGCCCTCCATGGCCCTGCCGAGTTTCAAGCCGCCCTTCGCGGCCGTGGCAGCCTCGGCGCAACCGGAGGAAGAGGCCGCTCCGGAGACCCAAGAGACGGCAGGTGCGCAGCCGGCCCAGCAACCCGTGCTGTCGGTGGGCGACATCGTGCTGGTGGAGCGCGTGGAGCCCAAGTTCCCGGTCCAGGCGGTGCGCGAAGGCATCGATCAGGGCTCGGTCACCATCAAGTTCACGGTGGAGACCGACGGCAGCGTCTCCAACCCGACGGTCACCGATGCCAAGCCGCGCCGCGGCATCTTCGACGACGCGGCGCTGCGCGCCGTGGCGAAGTGGAAGTTCAAGCCGCTGCCGGCCCCCCGCGACACGGTGGTGACCGTGGACTTCAGTAACGGTGGCGGCTGATGGACGCGCGCCGCCTGATCCTCGTGTCGATGTTCGCGGGCCTGCTGCTCGGCCTGGTGGCGGAGGCTTCCGCCGACACGACCCTGAACCAGGGGCTCATCTCCGGCTCCATCTTCCGCAAGATGCGCAGCGTGCAGAACATGATCCGCGGCGGCCAGTACAGCGATGCCCAGAGCCAGCTCGGCTATCTGCAGGGAGTGACCACCAGCAGCTACGAGGCGGCGGTGGTGCGCGAGCTCTATGCCGACTACTACATCGCCCGCGGCGACTACACCAACGCCCTCAATGCCCTGCAGCCGGTGATGCAGCAGGGCATCCTGCCGCCGAACGAGCAGCACGACGCCGAGCTCACCTACGGCAAGCTGCTGGTGGGCAACGGCCAGTATCAGCAGGGCCTGGACGCGATGCGCAGCTGGATGCAGGGGGCCCAGAACCCGAGCCCGGACGCGCTCGTCACCCTGGCCCAGGCCTATGCCCAGACAGGACAGTGCCGCCAGGCGATCCCCTACGTGAAGCGCGCCATCGAGGCGGCCTCCGATCCCCAGCAGGACTGGTTCCAGCTCTGGATCGCCTGCCAGTACGACATCCACGACTACGCGGGCGCGGCCGAAGCGCTGCAGACGACCCTCGGCAAGTTCCCCGACCAGGCGCAGTACTGGCAGCAGCTCGGTGAGGCCTATGCCCAGTCCGGCGACAACTCCAGGGCGCTCGCGGTCTACGCGCTCATGTACCGCCAGGGGCTGATACGCCAGGCCCAGGACTACCTGTCGCTGGCGACGCTCTACATGCGCAACGGCCTGCCGTTCCAGTCCGCGGGGGTGCTGCAGGAAGGCCTGCAGTCGGGCGCGCTGCCGGCGACGGAAGCGAACTACATGCTGCTCGCCTCCGCCTGGCAGAGCGCCGGCGACATGGACCATACCGTGGCGGCGCTCTCGGAAGCGGTGAAGGTGGCGAAGGGCGGTGACGCTTACGTGGCCCAGGCGCAGATCTACGCGTCCCGCCATGAATGGCTATCGGCCATCGACACCGCCAAGAAGGCGCTCGCCAAGGGCAACCTGAAACGCCCCGGCGAAGCCTGGCTGCTGCAGGGGGTGGCCGAGATACAGAACCGCCAGGTCGACGACGGTACCGCCGCCCTGCGCGAGGCGCTGAAGTACGACGAGAGCCGTCCCCAGGCGGAAGCCTGGCTGCGCTACCTCAGCAGCCGCGGAGCGGGCTGAAGTCCCTCAAGCCGCGTCCGGCTCGCCGCAGGCGGCGAGGATGCAGGCACGCGCTGCCCGGCGCAGCTCCCGGGCATCGTCGCCGCTCTTGCCCGCGGGGCTGATGGCCGGCAGCACTTCCACTTCCAGTGATCCCGCGCGCGGCCACCAGACGTGCGCCGGCAGGATTGCGCGCGCGCCGCGGATGGCGATGGGCACCACCGGCATCCCGGCACGGGTCGCTGTCATGAACGCGCCCAGGTGGAAGGGGCGCAGGCCCGCTTCGGGTTTGAACGTGCCTTCCGGGAACATGCCGAGGCAGGCCCCGTTGCGGGCGAGCTGGATCAGCCGCGAGGCGGTGCCCTGGGCCGATTTCTTGTCGAAGCGGTCCACGAACTCGGAGCCGAGCCGCTTGAGCAGCCAACCCACGAGCGGCGCCGCGGTGATCTCGCGCTTGATCACGAAGCCGAAGCGCGGGGGCAGGGCGGCGGTGAGGATGACACCGTCCAGGTAGCTCGCGTGGTTGGCCACCACCATGCAGGCTTCCGGCGGCAGCCGCCCGAGCCCGCTGACCTTGAGGGGTATCCCGGAGAACCGGAACGCCCATAGACCCGCCCGGCGGGCCGCCCGGCGGCGCCGTTCCTGGCCCGGCAGGGCGATGATCAGCAGGGCGGCAGGCAGGACCAGCAATAGGGCCGCGAGCCAGGCCCTGAAAGGGACCAGGTATTTCAAGGACATAGCGCCTTTAAGCCAGAGGGCGGCAGTATCGGGTTTACGGGGGGTCGAGGACAAGTTTACCCGTATCGGGGTGGGCATATTGTCAAAATAGGGTGTATATTTGACATATAAATGTGAACCTCATCACGGTGCGTAAGGCGGAAAGCGCCCAGACTGCATCGGCCCGGAATGGACCTCGGGTTTTATTAGCATACGAAATGAACAGGAAATAACCATGAGCGACAACAAGCGACTTCGCGAGATCGACGGCGTCGTCCCAGGCAGCCGTCCGGCGCCGGCGATGCATGTGCCCGATGCGGGCCAGAGCCAGCCGGAAGTCGAACGGTTCCTGGACTCCATGTGGAGCGAGCGCGGCCTCTCCGAGAACACCCTCGCCGCCTATCGCGCCGATCTCTCCGGCCTCGCCCGTTGGCTCGACAGCCAGAGCGTGGAACTCATGCTGGCCCAGCGCGAACACCTCCTGGCGTTCCTCGCCTGGCGTGTGCAGCAGGGCGCCCGTCCGCGTTCCACCGCGCGCCAGCTCTCCAGCATCCGCCGTTTCTACCGCCACATGCTGCGTGAAGGCCGCATCGCGGAGGATCCCACCACCCGTATCGACATGCCGAAGCTCGGCCGTCCGCTGCCCAAGTCCCTGAGCGAGGGTGAAGTGGAATCCCTGCTGCGCGCCCCGGACGTGGCCGAACCGCTCGGCATCCGTGACCGCGCCATGCTCGAGCTGCTCTACGCCACGGGCCTGCGCGTTTCCGAGCTCGTGAGCGTGCGCATATCCCAGGTCAACCTGAAGCAGGGCGTGGTGCGCGTGGTGGGCAAGGGCAACCGCGAGCGCCTCGTGCCGCTCGGCGAGGAAGCCCAGAAGTGGATCGAGAAGTTCCTGACCGACGCGCGCCTGGACATCCTGGGCGGCCGCCAGTCGGACTTCCTGTTCCCGACCCGCCGCAGCGACTACATGACGCGCCAGGCCTTCTGGCACATCATCAAGCGCTACGCCGAGCAGGCGAGCATCTCCGCCACGCTCTCGCCGCACACCCTGCGGCATGCGTTCGCGACGCACCTCCTGAACCACGGCGCGGACCTGCGCGTGGTGCAGATGCTGCTGGGGCACAGCGATGTGTCCACCACCCAGATCTACACCCACGTGGCCCGTGAGCGCCTGAAGGACGTGCATTCCAAGCACCATCCGCGGGGCTGAACCCCCTAAGGTGTATCATCCTCAGGGCCGCGTCGAAGACGCGGCCCTTTCGTTTCAGGGTGCTTCGATCCCATGCGCCGGTCTCCCTGTCTCTTCGCATTGCTGGGTCTCTTGGCCGTGAGCGCCGGCGCCCGGGCGGACGACACCGTGACCAGGCTCGCGGCCCAGCTCAAGGTGTCGCCCAGCGACATCCATCCGGCGCCCGTGGCGGGGCTCTACCAGGTGACCCTGGGCCCCGAGGTGACCTATGTGACGGCCGACGGACGTTACCTGCTGCGCGGCGACATCGTGGACGTGAAGAGCGGCAAGGACCTCACCCGCGAGCAGCGGGACCAGGCGCGGCTCGCCTACATCGGCCGCCTCAACCGGGAGGACATGATCGTGTTCCCGGTGGCGCATCCCAAGCACGTGCTCACGGTGCTGACGGACATCGACTGCCAGTACTGCCGGGCCATCGCGCGGGAGATGCCGGAGCTCGCCGCCGCCGGCGTGGAGCTCCATTACCTCGCCTACCCGCGGGCGGGGGTGGGGTCTTCGTCCTGGGACAAGGCGGTGGCGGTGTGGTGCGCGAAGGACCGGCAGGCCGCCTACCGGGATGCCATGGAGGGCAAGCCGGTGACCTCAGGCAAGTGCGACGCGGCGGCGGTGGCGGCGGGCTATGACCTGGCCCAGCGCCTCGGGGGGACCGGCACGCCCGTCATCATCACCGAGACGGGGCAACTGATCGACGGTTATGTGCCGGCGGCGCAGCTGGTGCCCCTGCTGGACGATCCGGCGGCGCTGGCCCTATCCGCCGACTGAGGCTCACTTCTCCAGCAGGTCCAGCTTCCCGGGCCTGCCTTCCCATTCCTTGGCATCGGCGGGGGCCGGCTTCTGGCGGGTGATCACCGGCCATTCCTGGGCCAGCTCCGCGTTCAGCTTCTTGAACGGTTGCTGGTCCTCCGGCAGGTCATCCTCCGAGTAGATGGCGTTGATGGGGCATTCCGGCTCGCACAGGGTGCAGTCGATGCATTCATCCGGGTCGATGACCAGGAAGTTCGGGCCTTCGTGGAAGCAGTCCACCGGGCAGACCTCCACGCAGTCCGTGTATTTGCACTTGATGCAGTTTTCCGTGACCACGAATGCCATGGGGACTACTCCAACACGATGCCGTAAGCGGATTTTGCCACATTCCCCGGGCTCAGCGTCCCGCGGGCTTCTCCCAGGTGGTGATATGGAAACCGAAGCGGCCGCCGCGCCGGTCCTCCAGGTAGCGTTCCAGGGTGTAGCGCACGCTGGGGAAGGCGATCTCCCCCCAGGGGATGTCCCGCTCCTCGGCGAGCACGGTCTCCAGGCTCTCGGCACCGGGAGCATGCTTCCCGTCCTTGAGGCGCGCCCGGAACATGAGATGCACCTGGTCCACGTGCGGCACGTTCACCAGCGCGAAAGGCTCGAGGCCCTCCACTTCGGCCAGGGCCTCCTCGGCGGTCTCACGCGCCGCGGCCTGGTCGGTGGTCTCGCCGTTCTCCATGAAGCCTGCCGGCAGGGTCCAGAAACCCTTGCGCGGATCGATGGCGCGGCGGCAGAGCAGGAGGCGGCCCTGCCACTCGGCCACGCAACCCACCACCATGCGCGGATTCTGGTAATGGATGGTGCCGCAGGCCTCGCAGACGAAGCGCGGCAGGTTGTCGCCGGGCGGGATCGCGACGATCACTTCCTTGCCGCAAGCTGAGCAATATTTCATGGAGTGGTCCGGAGCCGGATGGAACAGGGAACCGGTATTTTAAGGGGTAGAGGGTGCTTCCGTGTGCGGGCACA
>DASYZF010000179.1:0-13231 GCA_035946515.1 Gammaproteobacteria bacterium
TGGGTGAAGAACTGGTAGTTGTTGCGTCCCCGCTCCTTGGCCTTGTACATGGCGCTGTCGGCGTTCTGCAGCAGCGCCTGGGCGGTGGAGCCGTCGCTCGGATACATGCTCACCCCGATGCTGGCACCGAGGTTCACCTCAGTGCCCTCGAGCAGGATCGGCTCGGCCAGCGAAGCCAGGATGCGCTCGCAGGTGAGCGTCACCGACTGGGGTTCGTTGCAATCCTCGGCGATCACCGTGAACTCGTCGCCGCCGAGGCGCGCCACCGTGTCCGAGGTGCGTACGCACTCCAGCAAGCGCTGTCCGATCTGGTAGAGCAGTTGGTCGCCGACGTTGTGGCCGAGAGAGTCGTTCACGCTCTTGAACCGATCCACGTCGATGAACATGAGCGCCAGGGGGCGGCGCGAGCGGCGCGCCCGGGCCAGGGATTGCTCCATGCGGTCCATGAACAAGGTGCGGTTCGGCAGTCCGGTCAAGTGATCGAAGTTAGCGAGGCGGCGCATCTCCTCTTCGGCCTGCTTGCGGTCGGCGGCCGAGAGTGCCAGGGCCATGAAGTCGGCGAGCGCGCTCGCGTAGTTGATCTCCTCCGCGGTCCAATGGCGCACGTCGCCGGCCCATTCGTGGAGCACCACACCGCGCACCTTGTAACCATGGCGGAAGGGCACCACCATCACGGAGTTGATGTTGTACTGCTTGAAGTAGTAGTGCCAGATCTTGGCGAGGCGCGAGTCGCGGCGGATGTCCGGGACGGGCACCGCGCGGCTCTGCTGCAGCTCCTCGAAGAGCTCGGGGCAGTCGTCCTTCTCGATGTTGGCGCGCGACTGGGTGGAATGGTCGCCGCGGTCGAAGGTGTGCACGCAGCGCATGGCGGTGCCGATGGAGTTCATCAGCCAGATGCTGATCCGCTCGCACTGGGTCGCCTGGGTGGAACGGGAACTGATGACCTCGAAGGCGGCGCGCAGGTCGCCCGTGGAGATGCTCGGATCACGGGTCAACTCGTAGAGCTGTGAATCCTTGTGGCGGGTGCGCTCTTCTTCGCGCTTCAAGCGCGTCTCGAGGCGGGTACGCTGGTTGGCCTCGGCATCGAGCTCTTCCGCCATGCCCTCATACGAGAGCTTGAGCCGGAGCCGCTCGGCGATCTCCTCCTGGCGTGTGCGGGCGATGAGGCAGAGAGTCACCCCCACCACCGCGCTCACCAGCGCCACCAGGATGCCGGAGATGCCCGGTTCCAGCGCGAGCCTCAAGTCGATGGGCAGGAACAGCACGACGAGGTACATGACGTAGAAGGAGACGCTCCCCGCCAGCATCACGGAGGGCAAAGCGCCCATCACCACCAACAGGATCAGCAGCGTGACCTGGTTCTCCATGGAACCGGGATGGAACATGAACCAACCGGCGGTGCCCCACACCACGCCGAGCAGCGCGGTGAGCACCAGGAAGACCTTCTGCCAGCGGCTCGCGGTGTCGACGGAGGCGATCTCGCCTGCCGCCGAGCCCCAACTCAACCAGATCCGGACCGCGCTCACGAGCGCCATGCACGCGAGCCAGGCCGATATGGCCACGTGGTTGATCTCGGACCAGAAGGCGGCGGCGGCGAGCGCAGCCGCGCACATGACGGCGAGATCGGTCCAGCCGAATTTGCGCAGCGCATTCACCCGCGCCAGCTGCACGTGCTGGTCGAAGGAGAAGAATTTCTTTACCGGATTCTCCGCAGCCATCCTGATTCGCCTCAGCCCCCTGAAGCTGTACACCCGCATCCGTCTGCGGGCCGACATAGTCACCCAGGCATTATGTCATATTAAATCCAGTAGGCTCCAGCCAATCCCTTCGCATGCAAACCACCTAGATTTCCAAGTCAGGCAGGCCTTGCAACAGCCTATCGCATTCGGGTTCCGACAGGGGCGGACTGAACAGATAACCCTGCATGATGTGGCAACCCTGGGCTTTCAGGGTTTCCATCTGCCGCACGGTCTCCACCCCTTCCGCGATCACCTCGAGTTTGAGGCTCTCCCCCAGGGCGATGATGGCGTGGGCGATGGCGGTGTCGTACTGGCTCTTGTGGATCACGTCCACGAACTCCCGGTCGATCTTGAGCACGTCCACCGGCAGCCGTTTCAGGTAGAGCAGCGAGGAATGGCCGGTGCCGAAATCGTCCAGGGCGATGCGCACTCCCAGCATCTTGAGCTGCTCCAGCACGCTGATGTTGGTCTCCACCTCCTGCATGATCAGGCTCTCGGTGATCTCGAGCTGCAGGGCCGCGGGCGGCAGGCCGGAATCGCGCAGCGCGGAACGCACCACGTCCACCAGGTTCTTCATGCCGAACTGGCGCACCGAGAGGTTCACCGCGATATGGAAGTGCTGGCTCTTGTTCGAGTCATGCCAGTGCTTGGCGCGGCGGCAGGCCTCCTCCAATACCCACTGCCCCAGCGGCACGATCAACCCGGTCTCCTCCGCCAACGGGATGAACTCGCCGGGCCAGATGAGCCCGAGCTCCGGATCCTGCCAGCGCACCAGGGCCTCGAGGCCCACGATACCGCCGCTCTGCACGTCGAATTGCGGCTGGTAGTGCAGCACCATCTCCGTGCGCTGCAGGGCCTTGCGCAGGGCGTTCTCCCGGGAAAGGTGCAGCATGGCGCGCACGTGCATGTCCTGGGTGAAGAACTGGTAATTGTTGCGTCCCCGCTCCTTGGCCTTGTACATGGCGCTGTCGGCGTTCTGCAGCAGCAGGTCCCCGTCGGCGCCGTCGTTGGGATAGAGGCTGATGCCGATGCTGCAGGTGAGGTTCACCTCGGTCTGGCCGAGCGAGATGGGTTCCACGACCGTCTTCAGGATGCGCTCGCAGGCGGTGGTGATGAACTCCGCGTCCTGGCAGTTCTCCAGGAGCACCGTGAACTCGTCTCCCCCGAGGCGCGCCACCGTGTCGGAAGCGCGCACGCAGGCCGAGAGGCGCTTGCCGATGGCGCGCAGCACCAGGTCACCGGCATGGTGCCCCAGGGAATCGTTGATGCTCTTGAAGCGGTCCACGTCGACGAACAGGATCGCCACCCGCTGGTTCGCCCGGCGCGCCTTGGCGAGCCCCTGGGCCAGGCGATCCAGGAACAGGGAGCGGTTCGGGAGGCCCGTGAGGCGGTCGTAGTTGGCCATCTCCCGGAGCTTGTCTTCGGCCTCGCGCCGCTCGTTGGCCGTGAGCGCGAGGGAGACGAAATCCGCGAGCGAGCTCGCGAAACTGGCCTCGTCCCGGGTCCACTCCCGGACCCCGCCCTGGTATTCATGGGTGATCACTCCGCGCAGCTTCTGGCCATGGCGGAAAGGGGCCACCAGCAGCGCCGTGACGCCGTTCGGGCGCAGGTACTCCTTGAGCTCGCCCACCCGCGGATCCCCGATGGTGTCGCTGATGGCGTAGGTACGGGTCTCGTGGATGGCGTCGAACAAAGCCGGGTTGCGGCGGCGATCGATCGTCTCTCCTCCTCCGTTGCCGTGCTGCGCACCGTGCAGCACGTGGGCGCAGCGCAGGTTTGCCCCCTTCTCGTCCAGGAACCAGACCGCGACGCGCTTGCAGTGGATCGCCTGGGAAGCCTTCTCGGTGATGACCGTGAGCGCGCCCTTGAGGTCGCCGGCGGAGATGCTGGCTTCCCGGGCCAGCTCCAGCAGCGACTGGCTCTGGCGGCGCATGCGCTCCTCGCCTTCCCTGAGCTTGGTCTCCACATGGGTGCGTTCGGACACCTGTCCGGTGAGCTCTTCCACGATGGTGGCGTAGGAGAACCGCAGGCTGAGCCCCTCCAGGAGACGGGCGTTGGCGAGCCGGGTCACGGCCAGGAAGAGCGCACCCGCCACCACGAGCAGCAGGGCCACCACCGCCGCGGTCGCATCGCCATATATAAAGAGACGGATCGTCGCCGGGACCAGCGAGAGCACCAGGAAGGCGAGGTAGTGCGCCAGGCTCGCGCTCAGCAGCGGCACGGCGAGGGCCGCCATCATCGCCAGCAGCAGTGCCGGGAGGCTCATCCCCATCCAGCCGTCCCCGTTCAGGCAGAGCAAGCCGCAGAGCCCCCAGGCGAGGCCGAGGGCCGCCGTGCTGCCGAGGTAACCCCGGTACCAGCGGGCCGTGTCCTCCACGGGGATCACCCGCTTCTTGAATACAGACCCGAGGCCGGCGCGCAGGGCCGCGATGAGGCCGAGGGCGGCTGCACATGTGACGAGCATCACATGTCCGCCATCCCGTGCGACCCATATGATGACGAGCGCGGCGAGCAGCCCCGAGCCGTCCGCCCCCCAGCTGAAGCGATAGAGCAGGTTGGTCTGTTCGGCCCTGACCTGCCGCGCGACCTCTTCGTTATGTATTTCCGGGCAGACCGCGGTGGTTATGGGCACGCTCGGGATCTCTGCATGCGTTCTTGAAACGGGCCACGCATGGGCCCACCCTTATGGTAGACGGCCTTCTCTGGCCCCCAACCCCGACCCTTTCAACAAAGAAAGATACTAGTTAACTTAAGGCGACTATACCAGCAAGTGCATATTACACTTCAGGACCAGGGAGATTGTGCGCATCGCATTGACCGACTGTGGTCAACCTCACGGCACATCCCCCGTTAGCGGACAGAATACGCACCAATACAGACCGGGAGCCGGCCGATGTACTTCAGACAGGCTTCACTACGCATGGCACGGAGCGGCGCGTTCGCCCTGATGTTCCTGCTGACCGCCTGCGGCGGCTCCAGCTCCTCCAGCGGCACGTCCAGCACCGATTGCACGCAGCCCAGCACCAGCGATCCGCAAGGCTGCACCTACGTCAGCTTCACCGACGCTCCCGGCGACTTCCTGACTTACACCGTGAGCGTCACCTCCCTGAGCCTGACCCGCACGGACGGCACGGTGGTCAACCTGCTGCCCAAGACCACCACCGTCGACTTCGCTCAGTATGACGACTTGAGCGAGTTCCTCACCCTGGCTGTCATGCCTATCGGCAGCTACAAGACCGGCACCATCACCGTCGATTACAGCAGCGCGGACATCGAGGTGGAGGACGGCAGCGGCAATGCCGTGCAGGTGAAACCCGTCGACCAGAACGGCAAGCCCATCACCGCCCTCACCCTCACCATCAAGCTCGACAGCCAGGGAGACCTGACGCTGGTGCCGGGTGTGCCGCAGCTCTTCCAGATCGACTTCAACCTGGATGCCTCCAACAGCGTCGACCTGACCGCCGGTACGGTGACCGTGCAGCCCTTCCTGACCGGGAGCGTCAACCCCAACCTGGACAACCAGGTGCGGGTGCGTGGTCCCTTGGCGACGGTCGACAGCTCCGGTGCCGACTTCACCCTGGACGTGCGGCCCTTCGCCGAGCTCAGCGGCGACTACGGCGGCTTGAGGGTGTTCACCACGGCCAGCACCGTCTTCGACATCGACCAGACACCCTACTCCGGCAACGCCGGCCTGACCGCCCTCGCCGCGGCCGGCGCCGACACGGCGGTCGTCGCCAAGGGCAGCTTCAACTTCAACACCGACACCTTCATCGCCACCGAGGTGGACGCGGGTTCCAGCGTGCCGGGCGGCACCCTGGATGCGGCGGAAGGCGTGGTGCTGAGCCGCAGCGGCGATGCCATCGTGCTGCGCGGCGCCACCCTCTACCGGGCCGGGCAGACGGCCGCCTTCCATGACAGCGTCGCCGTCACCCTGGGCTCGGGCACCACGGTGCACGAGGCCGGCTCGCCCAAGGCCAGCTTCGGCATCAGCGACATCTCCGTGGGCCAGCGCCTGCTGGTGTTCGGCACCCTCACGAACACCAACCCCGGCTCCCTGGCGCTCGACGCCAGCAGCGGCTTCGCCCGGCTGCTCTACACGCGCTTCGACGGCACCGTGTTCCCCGCGCCGGTCACGAGTGGCAGCACGGCTTCCATGGGCGTGCAGATGCAGTACCTCGAAGGCCGGCCCGTCAGCATGTTCAACTTCGCGGGTACCGGGAGCAGCACGCTCAACGACGCGGCCCCCACCAACTATTCGGTCTCCGCCACCGGGGGCATCCTGAACGGCATCGCCCTGAACGACCCGGTGCGGGTCTGGGGCTTTGTCACCCCCTTCGGCAGCGCCCCGCCTGACTTCAACGCCACCAGCGTCGCGGATTACATCGACGCCCGGGCGCGACTGGTCCTGGCCTGGCCTGCTCCCGGCACCGCCAAGGCGTTCGCCTCCATGAGCAGCATCAGCGGGATCGTGCTGAACCTGGCGAGCTCGCCGATCGTGGATCAACTGCGGCAAGGCGGGATCGTGACGACGCCCGCCATGGCGCCCACCGTCACGGGCACCTTGGGCGTCTTCGCCCTCTACCAGAACGGCATCGTGCAGACCCACGTGACCCTGGACGGGTTCCTCTCCGACCTGATGGCGCGGATGACGGCGGGAGCGAAGCTGAGGCTGTTCTATGCGGGCGGCGGCTACACCGGCAGCACCGCCACCATGAAGGCCAACCTGATCGCCGTCGTCCTGCAGTAGCGCAGGATGTGACCGGATGCCCGGGCGGCCCGCTCACGCGGGCCGCCCTTTTTCATGCCCGCGGCCTGAAGAACGTGGCCCCGCTGCGCATCAGCTCCTCCACATGGGCGGCGGCCTGGGGGCGGGCGAACAGGAACCCCTGCCCCTGCTCGCAATCCAGGGTCTTCAGGAACTCCCACTGGGCCGCGGTCTCGACCCCTTCGGCGATCACCTGGATGCTCAGGCTCTTCGCCAGCGCGATGATCGCCCGCATGATGGCCTGCTGGTGTTCGTCGTGGGGCAGGTTGCTGACGAAGGCCCGGTCCACCTTGAGGTAGTCCACCCGGTACTGCCGCAGGTAATTCAGGGACGAGTAGCCGGTGCCGAAGTCGTCGATGGCGATCCCGACCCCGAGGTCGTGCAGGTTGTCGAACACCGCCCGGGTCCGCTCCGGGTTCTCCATCATGCTGCTTTCGGTGAGTTCCAGCACCAGGCTCCCGGGCAGCAACCCGGTCTCGTCCAGGATGGACATGATCCGGTCCAGGAAGTCCGGCTGCCGGAGCTGGCGCGGCGAGATGTTCACCGCCATGTGCAGGTCCTGCAGCCCCGCGTCCTGCCAGGCGCGCATCTGCAGGCAGGCGCTCTTCAGCACCCATTCCCCGAGCCGGACGATGTGCCCGGTCTCCTCCGCCACCGGGATGAAGCGCGCCGGCGGGATCAGTCCCAGCTCCGGGTGCTGCCAGCGCAGCAGCGCCTCAGCGCCGCTGATGCTGCCGCTGTAGAGGTCGAAATACGGCTGGTAGTGCAGGAACAGTTCGCCGTGCTCCATCGCCTGCCGCAGGCCCGTGGCGAGGCGCAAGGATTCGCTCGTGTCCGTCTCGCCGCCGCTGAAGCATTCGATGCTGCCGGCGCCGCGCCGCATGGCCGTGTGCATGGCATGGCCGGCGTGCCGGAAGAGCATCTGGGCATCCTGGTCGGGGGGCGCGGTGGCGATGCCGATGCTGGCCGAGAGATAGAGGTTCTGCTCGGCGGCCGGCAAGGGCGCCTCCAGGCCGGCGAGGATGCTCTGCGCCATCTCCACCGCCTCGCTCCGGGCGCCGATCTTCGGCAGCAGCACGCCGAAGCCGTCGCTGCCGAGATGGAAGGCTTCGCCCCAGCCCGTCACCGTCTCCTGCAGCCGATGGGCGAGCTTGCGCAGCACTTCGTCGCCTACCGCGGTGCTGAAGGTGCTGTTCACCAGGGCGAAGTTGTCGATGTCGAGATAGAGCAGCGCCACGGGTGTCTTGGCCGATCCCGCGTGCTGCACTGCCTGGGCCAGCCGGCGCATCAGCATGAAACGGTTGGGGAGGCCGGTCAGGGAATCGTGGCTGGCGAGGAAGGCCAGGCGGTCCTCGTAGGCGTGCAGCTGCGTCATGTCGGTGATGACCGCCACGTAATGGCTGAGCTGCCCGCGCTTGTCGCGCACCGCGCTCAGGCTCGCGAGCTCCGTGAAGCTGCTGCCGTCGTGCCGCTGGTCCTGCAGCTCGCCGCGCCAATGCCCGTCGGTGGCGACCGCGCGCAACATCTCCTTGCGCGCCGCGGCCGGCAGCGATTCTTCCCGCAGTCCATGCGGGATCCTGCCGATCAGCGCCGCTTCGTCCTGCCCGGTGATGCCGAGATAGGCCCGGTTGACCGAGATCGCATTGAGATCCCGGTCCAGGATCAGGATGCCCTCCGCGATGTTCTCCAGCACCTGGGAGGCGAGATCGAGCTCCTCCTGCGTGCTGGCTGCGCCTTGCAGCAGCCCCGTCCGGGGCGCCGCCGCCTGCATGAAGCCGAGCAGTTGGCGGCGCGATCCCATCTGCATGCGTTCCACGTGGATGTCCACGAGCGTCCCGTCATGCGCTCCGCCCTCCAGCGCCGCGACGAAACCGCTGCTGCCGGTCTTCTCCGCCTCGGCGAACGCCGCCCGGATCTTCTCCTTGTCCTGCGCGGCGAAGCGCCGGGCGAGCGCACCGCCGGTGCGGGTGCGTGCACCGCTCACGGGGTGTTGCCAGAAGCCGGTGACGCCCGCGGTATCGCAGACGAACACGAGCTTCACCACTGCCAGTGGCGGCGTGACGCGCCGGCTTTGGGTCTTCTTCTTGGGCAAGGCTCCGCACCTTCCGTAGCCCCGCTCCGACAAGGGGCGCCTTTGGGGATGCCGTCCGGATTATGGGTTTTAAAACCCACGCAGGAGTATAGACAGTTGCACGCCACGCACAATAGCCGTGCGCAAAAATGCAGCGCCCGCCTTAGGAGGCGGGCGCTGGATAAAAACTCGCCAACCCGGCTGCGATCAAGGTTGCGGTGTGGCGCCCTTGCCGCTGGCGAAATCCAACACCGTGCTTTGGATATCGCTCTGCAGATACGCACTCACCTGATCCATGAGCCGCTGCTGGGCGAGGTTCGGATCGGTGCCGGACACCTTGATGTCCCAGCGTCGCACGCCGTGTGCGCGGCTGTCGGTGCCGCCCAAGCTCACTTGCAGGCTGCCCGTGATCCAGTACCAGCCGCCCTGGGGGACGAGCTGCGTGTAGTCCAGGCTCGCGGTCAGGGTGTAAGGCGCCGCATCCATCACCGTGAACCCGGCATCCGCGAGCGAACCGGCCAGCACCTTCTTCACGGCATCCGCGTCCCGGCCGTCCGCGGCCGCCGAGATCTGCAACTGCTTGAGCAGCGCGGCGCGGTCCGCCTGGAGCTTGCTGAGAGGCCAGGGCGGCGCGATCCCCTGCCCCGTCACGTCCACCACCTGGAGCTCCTTCTGCAGGCCCGCGCGGGTCTGCTGGGCATCCACCGCCTGCCCGGCCGCCGCGATCTTGTCGAAGAGGTCGGTGCTCGCCTGGGCGTTGTTGAGATAGGCACGGGTCCCGGCGTCGAGGTCCGTGATCTGCTGGCGCAGGGAAGTGTCGGCCTTCGCCCGCGAGAGGGTCGCCAGCGCGTAATAGATGTGCGTCTGCGGATCCTGCCAGGTATCGGAGATCTCCACGCCCTGCAGCATCGCGTCGGTGCGGGTGCTGATGTTGCGGCTCACGTCCAGGGTGTTCTTCATCACCGGCGCCGGTCCCGCGTTGCTCTGGGAATAGGACGAGACGTCGGAGGATTGTTCGCTCACGTTCACCGAGAACACCTTGGCGAGGTCCGTGCGGGCGCGATCCTTGGCCACGGCCATGTCGTCCGCTTCGCCCCGGCCGGTGAGGTAGGAGGCGGCCGGGTAGGCGCCGCTGTTGCCCGTCACCCAGTCGGGTCTCGGGTTCATGGGTTTGCTGGCGGCGCAGGCCGCCAGCAGGAGCGGCAGCGCCAGTGACAGGATGCGTGTCGATGTCTTCACGTGCGTACCCTCTCTAGTGGAATGAAGCCCATTGCAGCGAGGCGAAAGTGATCTGCCCCGGCCGGATAGTGATGCCCTTCAGGAACCGCTGCACGCCAGGCTGCCCATAGGCGCCCTGGAGCTGCACCGCCACGTCGTAGGTGCCGGGAGCGAGCCGCAGGCGTGCGATCTGGATGTTGTCGGGCAGCGTCTCCCAGAGGCGGACGTCCGCCTGGTCCGCCGCCGAGGCGAGCAGGCTCGTGAGGCTGCCGAGTCCCGGGCTGTTGCGATCCATCTTCTCGGCGGCGACTTCCCGCACCACGTTGCGCGAGAACTCCGCCGCGAGCAACCCGGGCCGCTCGGCGGCGAGCTGCTGGGAGGCATCCGCCGCCACGCTGGCCACCTGCTCCGTGCGCACCATGCTGCCCGCGACCGTGATCACGGCGTCTGAGATCATCGGCTGGCGGCGCGTCAGCACCGGCAGCGACACGCTGTAGTAATGCCCGTTCACCGGGTTGGGCAGGATCTGGCTCACCGCAGTCTTCTTGGGGGCGAGGCCGTCGTTGAAGATGAACAGCAACTGGCCCTGGGGGTCCGGCGTGGTCACCGGCGGCCAAGCCGTGAGCCCGAAGGCGGCCTTGTATTTGTCGCGTTCGTCGTTGAGCCCGAGGTAATCCGCGAAGCGGCACAGGTTGAGCTTGAGGTCGGCCGGGATCGCCGCGTCGGCGTAGCCCGAAGCCTTATAGGCCTGGTAAGCCTTGCGATAGGAGATCATCGCGTCGCTGTACTCCCCCAGGTCCTCGTACACGAGCCCGGCGAAGTAGCGCGGGAAAGCGTCGCCGCCGTAAGGCGCGGCATCGGTGCCGGGATAGAGCCGTTTCAGGAGGTCGTCGATCTGCAGGGCCTCCACCCGGGCGCCGTCCGGCTGCCCCATCTCCAGGTAGTTCATCCCCTGGAAGACGTGCGCCAACAGGCGTTCGTACAACGGCGCCTCGTAGGCCCGCAGGTTCTCCGAGAAGGTCAGCGCCGCCGCCGTCTCCGTCACGCTGGTCGCCTCCAGATAGGTCATGAGCGGCTTCGCCTGCTCGAAAGCCTGCGCGCTGCCCGGGTAGTCGCCGGCCATGCGCAACACCATCGCCTTGTTCAGCAGGTACAGCACCTGGTCCTTGCCGCCGGAGATCTTCTCCAGCGATTTCAGCGCGGCCTGGGGCTGCTGCGCCGCCAGGTCCTGGTCCACCTGCTGCATCGCATCCATGTAGGTGATCGCGCAGCCGGCGAGCGCCGAGAACGTCGCGGCCAGGCACAGGCCGCGCCCATGCCGCCGGCACGCCGCCGCACCGCGGCGGACAGCGCGCTGCAGACCCCTCACCTAACGAGGTCCCGTCAGGGGCGCACGCTGCCGTTCGTGACCACCTTCTTGATCTTCTGCTGGCCCACCCATGCGATCACGTTGTTGTGCATGTTCACGAGCCTCAGATCCACCTGGTAGTACTTCGCCGCGGTCTTCCCGGCCGCGTCGATGATGGTGTTGATGGTGCCCTGCATCATGTAGTCGGCGCCGGTCTCCTGCCCCATGGCGCTGCGGGTCGCGCTGGTGGCGTTCAGGTCCTGGTCCTGGCGCTCCGCGCGGACGTCGCCGCGCTGGTCGGAAGAGGCCACGAACTGCACCTTGCCCGAGTTGATCAGCTCGCGCTGGATGTCGTCGATGAAGGTCGAGGTGCTGATGTGCTCGGAGCTGAGGTTGCGGATCTCGCCCACGATCACCGTCGGCTGCTTGCCGCTGTTGGCGCCTTCGTACTGCCCGAGCCAGGGGTCACCGAGCATCTGGCCGATCATCGTCTGCGCCGTCATGTTCGCATCCGTGTCGTTCCAAAAGCCGCTGATGTCCGTCACCTGATCGGCGGAGACGCGCTGCACCTCAGGCATGCTGGAGCAGGCGACGAGCGCCGCGGCGCCGGCCGCGGCGAGGATGAGTTTCAGGTTCTTCATTTATGGTCTCCCTGGGTCATGCCGTCGAACAGGTTGTCGGCGTGGCTGTTGAAATAGTCGCGGAAACCCGCGTTCATGTCCTTGGAATTGGCCACCATGTCCTTGACCTGCTTCATGTCGAGCTCCGCCAGGCTCCAGATCGTGCCGGTCCTGGGGTCGGCCCACTGCGCGATGATGCGCGCGCCGCTCACGTTCTGGTCGGTGATGTTCTGGATCTGGCGCGAGACCGACTGCTGGGTCTCCTGGTCCTGGCCGGAGCCGGCCGCGGCCGAGTAATCCTGCGAGACCACGTGCATGAAGGAGGACAGCACGCGCGCCACCTCGGCGCGGGCCCGGTCATCCGCGGTGGAACGCTGCAGCGACTGGTCGTTCATGCTTGGCGCGGAGCCGATGCCGTGGATCAGCTTCCCGTTCTGGTCGTTCAGGGCCTGGCTGCCCTTGTTCACCCAGTCCGGCGCACCCTTGATGCCGAGGTTGCTCTCGACCGTAGTGCGGCTGGAACAGGCCGTCAGCGAGCCGAGCGCGAGCAATACAGCTCCGAGACAGGCGACATATTTCGCGGATTTCATGTGAATCTCCATTCCCTCGAGGGTAAAGACCGGGTTCGATGCACATATGCTACGTCAGCCGCGTGTCCAAGGCACCTTACAAACGTCACGCCCAGGCTTGACGCGGGCTCTCAAGGCGCAAGATACAACGACCCCTGGCCGCCTTGGTGGCGAAGTGTAAAAACGCTTTCCGCCGGCCGCGGTGGACACGCCCCTGTCGCGGCGCCTTGCAGGGGGTTATCCTGTCTGCATGCACAAGGTGCGCGGTTTACTGCTGGTTACCATCGCCGCCCTCGCGGGGTGCTCGTTGTTTTCCGTGGATGACCACGCCAATGCGCTCAAGGTCGCCGTGCAGGACGATCAGGCCTGCGCGGCGAGCGGGCCCAAATACCCCGACCCGCGCTACGTCGGCTGCCGCATGCGCTTGCAGGACGACCGGCTGCACCAGGCTTGGCTCAACATGCAGCTCATGCGCCAGAGCGCCGCCAGTCAGCCCAATCAGGTCCCGCCACCTTACACGGGCCATGAACTCTACCACCCGCTGAACCCGCAGTACTTCAGTTGCCGGCCCGTCACCGAAGACAAACACGACTACATCCTGTGCGCTGAAGATGAAAAAGCCGAAAACGCCGGCAACGGCTGACCCCGCCGAGACCCTCTACAGCCGCATCTACGCCGCTGTCCGCAAGATCCCCAAGGGCCGCGTCACGAGCTACGGCGAGGTCGCCCGCCTCGTCCGGGCCCCCACCCCGCGGGTGGTGGGCTATGCCATGGCCGCCTTGAGACCCGGCACCAGCATCCCCTGGCAGCGGGTCGTGAACCACAAAGGCGAAATCAGCCTCCGCAAGGGTGGGGACGGCGAGATACGCCAGCGGCGCCTGCTGGAAGCCGAAGGCGTCCG
>DASYZF010000180.1:0-6224 GCA_035946515.1 Gammaproteobacteria bacterium
CACCCTCGGCGCGCCCATGGTGGGCGAGTTCAAGGACGGGATCGGCGTGTTCATCAACCAGGACAGCTACAACGGCCGCACCGTGCTGGTGCGCGACGTCTGGTCGAAGATCACGCCCACCTCCTGCCACAACGAGTGGGCCTATTCGGACGACGGCGGCAAGACCTGGGAAGTGAACTGGATCGCGGACGACACCCGGATCGAATGAAGACCCAGGCTCCCACGGTTCGTCCGCGGTCAAGGCATCCGCAGCACCGGAGCGCAAGATATCGATAGCCGGATCCGGCCGGACGAATCAGGCTGTTTCCGCCCTAATTGCCGGCTATTGTGCGGCGTCATGGGTGGACGTGCGGCTGGAACTTTCGCCGCACGGCCGTGGTCACAGTGCACACTCGACGGGGAGACGACATGCGTACCGGGATGGGCTTAGCGATACTCACACTCAGCTGTGCGCTCTCGGCACAGGCGCGTGCGGACGCGCCCGCCGCACCGCCGCCCTTCTCCGGCAACGTGCAGTTCATGACCAACTACGTGGGCCGCGGCCTCGCCCAGAGCCTGGGCCAACCCGGGGTCGAAGGCGAGATCGACTACAACTCGGGACCAGGACTCTACGGCGGCATCGACGGCAACAGCATCAACTGGATCGACCAGCTCTACCCCGGCGACAGCGTGGACGTGGAGATCGACGCCTGGCTGGGCTGGCGCACGATCTACGACGCCGACTGGACCACCAAGTTCGCGGTGCTGCGCCTGCAGTTCCCGGGCCGCTACGTGCAGCAGAACCCGCCCACGGACCAACCCAACACCACCGAGCTCTACGGCTACGTGGCCTGGAGGGGCCTGAGCGCGCAGCTCAACTGCACCGTCACCAACGAGTTCGCCACGCCGGATTCCAAGGGGACCTGTTACGCCAACCTCACGGCCAACCAGACCTGGAGCGCGGACTGGACCACCACCGAACACATCGGCCGCCGCCGCGAGACCGGCCACAACCCCACCACGGGCGCGAGCAACCGCCTCAACGACTACACCGACTGGAAAGCGGCGGTGACCTATAACCTCGGCTACGACATGAGCCTCACCTTGGCCCACACCTGGACCAACGCCGACCCGGCCGGGTTCACGCTCAACGGCTACTATGTCGGCGGCCACCACACCTGGCTCTTACTGGAAAAGGACTTCTGAAAGCGGCGGCGCTCGTGCCGGTCAGCGGACCCGGACCTCGTGGCCCTCGGCCATGAGGCTCCAGTTCTGCTGGTCGGTGGAGTATTCCTCGCGGAAGTCGATGTGGTCCTGGTCGCTGAAGACGTTGACGTTGCGGAAATAGGTGGTCTGGCCCAGGTTCACCTGCCGGCCGGGATAGGTCCACATGCCGCCGGCGATGATGAGCTTGCCTGAGCTCGCGTGCCCGCCGTCCGCCGGCACGTAGGTGACGCCGTAGCTGTCGCCGCCGAGGAAGGTGAAGGCCAGGAGCACCCGCGACGTACCGTTCACCGACTGGTTGCAGACGAAGTAGGCGCCCGCCTTCCAGCACTGGTTCACCAGGGTGGAACTGACCTTCTCGGCCTTGCTGAAGGGGGTGTCATAGTTCTGGGAGTCGGTCTTCCAGGTGCCGGCGAAGGGGATGAGCCGGTCCAGGCCCTGGGGGGCATCCGCCGCCAGGGCGGACGACGCGACCATCAGCGCCACGGCTGCAAACAAGGGCTTCATGGTTCCCTTCCCCCGGTCCACCGCTCCCGGCGGCTTGCCTACAGCATAGCGCAGCCGTGCGCGGGCCGCGGGGCTGGAATAAAATACGCCGCGCCCCGGTTGTCCCGCGTCGAGACCTGCCTCAGCGTCCCAAGGAACACCCCGTCCATGCGCAGCTTCCTCACGGTCCTCTCCGCGCTCGCGCTCTTCGCGCTCACCGCCCCTGATGCTTCCGCCTGCGCCTGCGGCTGCGGGGTGTTCAGCGTGGGCACGAGCGCGCTCCTGCCCAACGGCGCCGGCGCGACCGCGTTCCTGGAATACGACTATATGAACCAGAGCCAGAACTGGAGCGGTAGCTCCTCGGCACCGGCGGCGAACAACGCCGACAAGGACATCCGCACGGACTTCTACACCGCCGGGCTGCAGTACATGTTCGACCGCGACTGGGGCCTGATGGCCGAGATCCCCTACTGGGACCGGCTGTTCGTCACCACCCTGGATGACGGCAGCATCGGCGGCTTCCACCATTCGGCCCTGGGTGACATCCGCCTGCGCGGCGTGTACACCGGCTTCTCCGACGACATGTCCACGGGAATCATCTTCGGGCTCAAGCTGCCCACGGGCGACTACACCTACCCGAACTTCGACCGGGACACCTCCATCGGCAGCGGCAGCACCGACTCCATCCTCGGCGTCTACCACGAGTCCGCCCTCGACGCCGACAACACCTGGACCTGGTTCGCCCAGGGGCAGTGGGAGCGGGCCTTCAAGAGCCGTGACGGTTACCGGCCGGGCAACGAACTGGATGCCGCAGCGGGCGTGTATTACGGCGGCTGGCAGCTGGGCGCCCAGAGCACGCTCGCGCCCGTGCTGCAGCTGCTGGCCTCGGACCGCTGGCGGGACAGCGGCCCCCTGGCGAGCACCGCTGGCAGCGGTTATCAACGTCTGCTGGCGGCGCCGGGCCTGGAGTTCGACACCGGCAAGCTCAGGCTCTACGCCGACGTGGAGCTGCCGCTCTATCAGGACGTGAATGGCAACCAGCTCGTCGCGCCCCGCCTCTACAAGTTCATCGTGGCGTATAGTTTCTGAGCATGAGACGCCGCCTCGCCTGCCTCGCCTTCTGTGCCGCCCTGTGGCTGCCGGCGGCGCTGGCGCTGGACGTGGGGGACGCGGCGCCGGCGCTCAAGTCCACCACCCTCGACGGCCAGCCCTTCGACCTCGCCGCCCTCAAGGGCAAGGTGGTGGTGCTCAACCTCTGGGCCACCTGGTGCTCCCCCTGCCGCACCGAGATGCCGGCGCTCGACGCTTTCTACGCCAAGTACCATGACAAGGGCGTGGCCATGCTGGGCCTGGACGAGAACGATCCGGACGACGTCGCGGAGGTACGCAAGGTGATGGCGGACTTCCACTACCCGGCGCTCATGGCCCAGGGCGCGGCGGTGAACGACTTCCGCACGCCGCGGGTGCTGCCCATGACCTACGTCATCGACGCCCAGGGCGTGATCCGCGCCAGACTCTGGCCCGGCGGCACGCCGGTGACGGAGGAGAACCTCGAGAAAGCGGTGCAGCCGCTGCTGCCGAAGCCTTAAGTCCCCATGCGCTTCCTCGCCTGCCTGCTCCTCTGCCTGGCGCTGCCCGCCTGGGCGCCCGCCGCCGGCCTGCCGCCGCCGCTGCAGAGCCTCAGCCAGCAGGGCGGGAAAGTGCTGCACAGCTTCCCCGCGCCGGACGGCCTCACGGGCTGGGTGGTGGCGCTCCAGGGCCGCAGCGTGATCCTGTACACCACCGCGAGCGGCGACTACGCCTTCACCGGCCCGCTGCTGGACAAGGACGGCAACAACCTCACCAGCCGCTACGCCCAGCAATACATCCCGCAACCCGACCCCGGGAAACTGGCCGCGGCGCTGGCCGGGGACACGGCGCTGGTGGACGAGGGTTCGCGCCGGGCACCCTTGGTGTACATCTACGCCGATCCCAACTGCATCTATTGCAACAAGCTCTGGACCGAACTCAGGCCCTACGTGGAGGGCGGCAAGCTGCACCTGCGCTGGGCGCTGGTGGATTTCCTCAAACCCACGAGCAAGGGCCGCGCCGGCGCCATCCTCGCCGCCGGCAACCGGGCCGCGGCCCTCACCCAGGACGAGCAGCGCTTCGATCACCGCCAGGAAGAAGGCGGGATCCCCGAGTTGCGCCCGGTGCCGCTCGAGATCGACGCGGCCCTCAAGCTGCATGACCAGGAACTGCAGGACAGCGGCAACATGGGCACGCCCACCCTGCTGTTTCGCCGCGGCGGCAGTTGGAGCTTCAGTTACGGCCTGCCCCCGGACCTGTCCAAGCTCCTCCAGAGCCTCGACAGCGGTTCCTGAGGCATCAACCGCTCAGCGGCAGCACTCCGGCTTGCCGCCCGAGGCCGTCTCCAGCTGTTTCGGCGGACAAGGCACCGTGCCGTAGGAACAGAACACGCAGCAGTCGCCGTCCTTGGGCTTGTGCAGCGCATGGCAGGCGCCGCATTCATAGATGTACTGACAGGAGTCCTCGGGCATGCGCTCGTCCTCCCGGTACCCGCAGACGGGACAGGTGAGGGTGGATTGCAGGACGAGGGCGGGGGCACGCATGCCGGGATTCTATACCGGCACGGCCCCCGGTTTCACAGTTGGCGCAGCTGGGCCGCCGGGCTGCGGCCGAAGTAGCCGCGGAAGGCGTGGCTGAAATGGCTGTGGCTGCTGAAGCCGAGGTCCAGGGCCAGGTCCGTGAGCCGCTCGCGGTATTGCGGCAGGCGCTCCAGCGCGGTGACGAGGCGCAGGCGCAGCAGGTGCTGGTGCAGGGTGCCGCCGGTGGCCTGGCGGAAGGCGCGGCACAGGCGGAACGGCGAGACCCCGAGGGTGGCCGCCAGGGACTCGAGGCTCACCCGCTCCGCGAAGGATTCCGCGATCAGGGTCTGGGCATCCGCCGCCAGCGCCGCGGCGCGCTCGAAAGCGGCGCCCCGCAAGGCGGCTACCCGTTCCCCCTGGGTGCAGATCTGCAGGAGGCGGAGCGCCGTCTCCTCCAGCATGACCCCGTCCTTGAGCTTCGCGGCCTGCAGCAATTCGCGGTGCAGGAGATGCATCTCGCCGCTGCCGGCCAGCGTGGCCCGGTCGAAGGTACGCCCGCCGCGCGCCCCGCGGGCCGCCTCGCGCAGCGTGGCTGGCGTGAACGCGAGCGTGGTGCAGCGGTCGCCTCCGGGGAAGGGATGATCCACCATGTAGGGTTCGACGGGATCGAAGAACACCACGCGGGTGGCGTCCGCCACGTGGCGGCCCAGGCGGTCGCGCCGCACGAAGGCGCCGCTGCGCACCAGGGCGATGCTCGCCACCGGACAATGCTCCTCGTGGCGCCCGGGGCCGCAGCCCTCGGAGCAGACCACGTCGCCCACCGTCACCAAGGGGCTGGAATAGAGGGTGCGGTATTCCCGGGACATGGGGGGATTCTACAGCGCGCAGCGGTACCCGGAGCTACCGGAATCCTGCACCCCCGCCGGCCGGCAGGATTGTGACAGCGGCGCCTGAGGCGACGCGCTCTAATGCGCGCACCCCTACACCCGGAGAAGACCATGCTCGATCACGTCTCGCTCAGCGTCAGCGACGCCGCCAAGGCCCAGGCCTTCTACGCCAAGGCTCTGGCGCCGCTCGGCTACAAACTCGTCTCGGAATATGCCGGCGGCTTCGGCATCGGCGCCGAGGGCGGCTCCACCCTCTGGGCCGGCGAAGGCCCCGCCCAGCAGCCCATCGCCCACCTGGCCTTCCGGGCCAAGGACCGCAAGGCGGTGGACGCCTTCCACAAGGCGGCGCTCGCCGCCGGCGGCAAGGACAACGGCAAGCCGGGGTTGAGGGAGCACTACTCCCCCACCTACTACGCGGCCTTCGTGCTGGACCCGGATGGGAACAACATCGAAGCGGTATACCACGGAGCAAAATAATCGAGGACTGCCCGTGTAAAAGCGTCGCGAGCGAATCCGCAGCATGCTGCGGACGCCTGCGCAGGAAAGCGCAGGCGAGACCTGCCTGCTGCACATGGATGTGCAGCGGGGAAGGTGACGCAGTCACCCAGCTGCTTCGTCCCCGGTTCCAGCACTGTGAGTCCTCGCGCCCGTCGCTCCCGGGCATCCTGCCCACCTGCGACGTTAGGCCATCCTGGCCCTCACAACGCCCTGCCGAGCGCAGCAGCTTTTACGCGGGCAGCGGTTCGGGCTTGTGGAGGAAGAACCCCTGCCCGAAATCCACGCCCAGTCTGGTGAGCTCGCGGCGGGTGGCCTCGTTCTCCACGCATTCGGCGATGCACTGGATCTTGCGCATGCGCGCGAGCTCGGCCAGGGTGCGCACCACCAGCGGGTTCACCGGATCGTCGCCGTAGGCCTGTATGAAACGCCCGTCGATCTTCACGTAGTGCACCGGCAACTGCTGCAGGTAGCCGAAGCTCGCCACGCCGCTGCCGAAGTCGTCCAGCGCGAAGCGGAAGCCCGTCTCGCTCAGCTTGTGCATGGTGTCCACGGCACGGGTGAG
>DASYZF010000181.1:0-14307 GCA_035946515.1 Gammaproteobacteria bacterium
CCCTTTGGCCGATGAACATCACCAGACGGTGCGTACGGCGCTGAAAGCCGCCGGCGCGCTCGTCTAGCACAAGGCGAACATGACGAAGCACGCTCCAGTCTCCCTGGCCCTGGCCGCTCTCCTTGCCCTGCTGGCCGGCTGTAGCTCTCAGCCCACCTGCGGCAACACTCACCCCTATGCGGACAGCCGTGCCGGTACCCCGCTGCAGGCTCCTGCGGGAGTGACCTTGCCGGCCCCGGATGCGGCCTATGTGATCCCGGTACCCAAGGGGGGCGCGGCGTCCGCCCAGACGGCGGGCAGCTGCATGATCAAACCGCCGGACGTGCTAGGCCCCCTGGGGGCTCCCGCGGCGGTGAGCGCCATGACTCCCACCATCTCCCGCCACCGTCACGGCAAGACCTATGAGGTCGCCAAACCGGCTCCCCAGCCGGTGACGGCACCGGCGGCGAGCACCCGTGCCTCCCCCGGGGCGACGAGCCCGGCGCCTGCCGCCTCCACCCACGGTGCGCCGGTTGCGGGCGGCGGGTCCTTGGAGTAACCTGCCGCGCCTTTTACCCCGCCACTCGGGTGGAAGAGCGACGATTTTCGTAGTACGGAGAGCTGTCCGAGTGGGCGAGGGCGGTGCTTTTATGCGAGCACAGCTCGCATCCGCCCGAGCGACCAACCAGGATGGCTGGGCTGGACAAGACACCAGGGACGGTTAGAAGTCTAGATAGTGAGGTTTACAGAGAGGTGTCCGAGTGGACGAGGGCGACACGCCCGAGCGCGAGGCAGGAAGCCGAGCTGGACGCGGCACCAGGGACGGGTCGAAGGCCCAGGTTGAAGGTTTACGGAGAGGTGTCCGAGTGGTTTAAGGAGCACGCCTGGAAAGTGTGTATACGGCTAACACCGTATCGAGGGTTCGAATCCCTCCCTCTCCGCCAATAGCCAAAGAAAAGGGGCCTTTCCAAGGCCCCTTTTCTTTGGCTATAGGTTGCGGGTGTGGGGATTCGAACCCTCGATGCGTATATCAGTTGGGTTCGACAAAACTGCCGGGAGCAGTTTTGAACAGCGCCGCCGTGCGGCGCTGGCCCGCAGGGCGCCGGGCAGGGACAGCCCGGCGTAATCCCGCCCTCAGTCTTCTTCTTTACCAGCTTCTAAAAATCTTCTTGAAGGTCCCGCCCCCAACCCCCATCATTAGCGCCGGCAGCCTGCGCCGGCTCCCCGGCAGCGACGTGCTGCAAACCCCGTCAGGCCCGGAAGGGAGCAGCGGTAGCAGCGGCGTCGCGGGCCGGCAAGGGCTGACGCAGGCGGCCACCTTTGCATTAAAGTAGCCTTGACCACCCAACCCAAGGCTGCGGCC
Organism: Gammaproteobacteria bacterium; assembly: GCA_035946515.1. Taxonomy (GTDB): domain Bacteria; phylum Pseudomonadota; class Gammaproteobacteria; order Natronospirales; family REEB76; genus DASUBN01. The sequence goes on from DASYZF010000181.1 coordinate 1,343, forward strand.
CCTAAGGCGATGTCCTACCAAGTCCTGGCAAGAAAATGGCGCCCCCGCAACTTCGCGGAGATGGTCGGCCAGGAGCATGTGCTCCGGGCGCTGATCAACGCGCTCGACCATGACCGGCTGCACCATGCCTTCCTGTTCACCGGCACCCGGGGCGTGGGCAAGACCACCATCGCCCGTATCCTGGCGAAGTCACTCAACTGCGAGACCGGGGTGACCTCGAAGCCCTGCGGCCAGTGCAGCGCCTGCCAGGAGATCGACGCCGGCCGCTTCGTGGACCTGATCGAGGTGGATGCCGCCTCGCGCACCGGCGTGGACGACACCCGTGAGCTCCTGGACAACGTGCAGTACGCCCCCACCCGCGGGCGCTACAAGGTCTACCTCATCGACGAGGTGCACATGCTCTCCAAGAGCGCGTTCAACGCGCTGCTCAAGACCCTGGAGGAGCCGCCGCCCCACGTGAAGTTCTTGCTGGCGACCACCGATCCCCAGAAGATCCCGGTGACGGTGCTGTCGCGCTGCCTGCAGTTCAACCTGAAGCGCCTGCCGGAGAGCCTCATCGCCGGCCGGCTCACCCACATCCTGGAAGCCGAGAAGGTCCCTTTCGAGGCGCCGGCAGTGGCGCTCTTGGCGCACGCGGCGGACGGCAGCCTGCGCGACGCCCTGAGCCTCCTCGACCAGTCTATCGCCTTCGGCGGCGGCGAGGTGAAGGACGCCGACGTGCGCAGCATGCTCGGCACCATCGAGCGCACCCACGTGCGCGCGCTGCTGGAGGCGGTGACGGCGCGTAACGGCGCCGCGATCCTCGCGGCCGTGGCGCAGCTGGACGAGCGGGCGCCCGACTATGCGCTGGTGCTGGACGATATCGCGGCCATGCTGCAGCGCGTCGCCATCGCCCAGGCGGTGCCCCAGGCGACCGGCGAGTTCGACGAGGTCGAGGCCATCAAGGCCTTGGCGGCGCGCATGGATCCGGCGGACGTTCAGGTCTGTTATCAGATCGCGCTCCTGGGGCGGCGCGACCTCAACCTCGCGCCGGCCCCGCGCGCCGGCTTCGAGATGGTGATGCTGCGCATGCTGGCCTTCCAGCCCGGCGACGCAGTTCCAGTGGAAGCGCCGGCGACCAGCGGCGGCAAGATCGAAGCACCGCGTGCGCCTGCTCAGGTCGCGGCACCGGTGGCTGCGGATGCGCCGGCTCCGGTGGCGCAAGCGCTGCGCCGCTGGCAGGAACCGGACTGGACCGCCTTGGTGGAGGCCCTGGGGCTGCGCGGCGCGGGCCAGCAACTGGCCGCCAACTGCGTCTATCGGCGCCGGGAAGGAGCCACGGTGCATCTCGAGATCAGCGCCGCCCACCAGCACATGGCGACGGATCAGCTCGTGGGACGCCTGGAGGAGGCGCTCACGCGCCACTTCGGCGAGAACCTGAAGGTGCGCATCCACGTGGGTGAGGGGGTGCTCGTGACCCCCGCGGTGTTGGACGAACAACGGGATGCGGAGAAGCTGGCGGCGGCGCGGGTGGCGGTGGCCTCCGACCCCCGCATGCGCGAGCTCTGCGAGACCTTCGGCACCCAGGTGAACCCGGACTTGGTGAAACCGGCGGATTGAGCCGGTCCCTACTCATATATATGGAGTGACGATGCGCGGCGGCCTAGGCAACCTGATGAAGCAGGCGCAGGAACTGCAGGAGAACATGCGCAAGGCGCAGGAGGAGATGGCGCGCCTCACGGTCGCCGGCCAGGCGGGCGGCGGCAAGGTGACGGTGGAGATGAGCGGCAAGTACGAGGTGCGCCGCGTGCACATCGATCCGGCGCTGCTCGCGGGTGACCCCGAGATGCTGGAGGACCTCGTCGCCGTGGCCATGAACGACGCCTGCGCCAAGGTGGAGACCAGCCTGCGCGAACGTTACGCGGGCCTCACCGGCGGTCTCGGCCTGCCGGCCGGTCTCAAACTGCCTTTCTAGAGTCATGGCTTATTCACCGCTGCTGCTGAAACTGATGGATTCCCTGCGCTGCCTGCCGGGAGTGGGGCCGAAGTCCGCCCAGCGCATGGCCTTCCATCTCCTGGAGCGCAACCGCCAGGGAGCGATGGCCCTGTCCCAGGCGCTGGCGGCGGCGATGGAGGGCATCGGCCATTGCGAGCGCTGCCGCATGCTCACGGAAGCGAAGCTCTGTGAGACCTGCTCGAACCCGAAGCGTGACGCCGCGGTGGTCTGCGTGGTGGAGACGCCGGTGGACGTACAGGCCATCGAGGGCGCCACAGGTTACCGCGGCCAGTATTTCGTGCTCATGGGCCATCTCTCGCCCCTGGACGGCATCGGTCCCGAGGAACTCGGTCTCGCGCTGCTGGAGAAGCGGCTGGACGAGGGCGGGGTGGGGGAATTGATCCTCGCCACCAACCCCACGGTGGAAGGCGAGGCCACGGCCCATTACCTCGCTGAACTGGCGCGTCGGCGCGGCATCCGCGCCACGCGCATCGCCCACGGCGTGCCCATCGGCGGCGAACTGGAATTCATAGACGGCGGCACCCTGTCCCACGCCTTCACCGGCCGGCAGGAAGTCCGCTGAAGGAGAGGCCATGAAGGACTGCCTGTTCTGCAAGATGGCGTCCGGCGAGATCAAGCCGGACATGGTGCTGGAGACCAAGGAGCTCATCGCGTTCCGGGACATCAACCCCCAGGCGCCGCTGCATGTGCTGGTGGTGCCGCGCAAGCACATCACCACCCTCAATGACACCCTCTCACCGGACGAGATCCTGGTGGGCAAGATGGCGCTCGCCGCCCAGGAGATCGCCCGCAACGCGGGCGTGGACGGTTCAGGCTATCGGCTGGTGATGAACTGCAATGCCGACGGCGGCCAATCCGTGTACCACATCCATATGCATGTCCTGGGCGGCCGCCAGATGAAATGGCCACCTGGGTGAAGCCTTGTCGCTTGCCTGTTGGCAAGCGACAAGGCTTCACGACCGCCAGGGATGGCGGGCTGGGTGAGCGAGGCGAAGCACCGCTTCGCCTGCGAACGAAGGAGACAAGGATGTCTCCCGCTGCAATCTGAAGAATACAGATAGCAAATTCTTTTGATTCAATCGTATTTCCGCTCTTCCGCCTGCCGCATCGTCGTGACCAGCCAGCGGTAGCTCTTGTAGCGGCTCTCCGGCAGCTTCCCTGCTTCCACCGCGGCTTTCACGGCGCAGCCGGGTTCCTGCAGGTGCAGACAGTCGGCGAAGCGGCAGCCCACTGCTACTTGCCGGATGTCCCGGAACAGCGGGCCGATCTTGGCGGGATCGCGGATGGCCAGTTCCAGGTCCCGCACGCCCGGGGAATCCACCAGGGCGCCGCCGGACGGCAGCGGATGCAGGGTGGTGGAGGTGGTGGTGTGGCGGCCCTCATCGGTGGCGGCGGAAAGCTCGTCGATGCGGTGCCCGGCCTCCGGCACCAGCGCGTTCAAGAGCGAGGACTTCCCCACGCCCGACTGGCCCACCAGCATGCTGACATGGCCCTCGAGCGCGGCGGCGAACTCTCCGAGGCCCATCCCATCGTGCGTGCTCACGCGGTACACGGGATAACCCAGGCCCCTGAGATAAACCAGGCGCCGGCTCAAGCCGCCGTCATCGTCCTCGTCCACCAGGTCCATCTTGTTCAGCACGATGCCCGCCTCGATGCCCATGCCCTCGATGGACGCCAGGTACTTGTCCATGAGGAAGAGTTCCGGCACGGGTATGGGCGCCAGCACCATGAACACCCGGTCCAGGTTGGCCGCCGCCGGCACCGCCTTGCCCTGTTGATCGGTCTTGCTGAAGAGGCTGCGGCGCGGCAGTACTTCGCGGATATGGCCGCCGTCGGCACCGGCCTCCACTTTCACCACATCTCCGCAGACGGGCGAGACGGAGCGGCCGCCGGTGAGACAGGGGATGCGCGCTCCGCCCTCGGTCTCCACCACGAAACGCCGGCCGTGACCGGCCACCACGCGCCCCTCGAGTAGCGCTGCGCTCATGGTGTCGTTCTACGCGCGCCGTTCCGGCGCGGCTGCATTCCACTTTGTGGTGCCGTTCTATGCGCGCCATCCTGGCGTGGCGTCATCATATGCCCCGCCTCCCGGCGGGCGGTATGCCAGGTTCCGGCTGCGTTCCACTTTGTGCTTCAGCGCGCGGCATCGGCGGAAGCCTGCAGGCGGGCGATGCGCGACAGGGCCGGCGGATGGGAATCGTAGAACGCGGAATGCAGGGGGTCCGGGGTGAGGGTCGAGGCGTTGTCCCGGTAGAGCTTCACCAGCGCGCGCACCAGGGCGGCGCCGTCCGCCTGTTGCCGGGCATAGGCGTCGGCCTCGAATTCATGCCGGCGCGACCAGGCGGAGGCCAGCGGCTCGAAGATGAACAGGAACGGCGGCAACAGCAGGGTGAAGAGCAGGAGCGCCATGTAGCCGGAGGGGGCGGGCACGCCCAGGCCCATGTAGAACCAGTCCTGGGCCGAGAGCCAGCCGAGCAGGGCCAGGGCCGCGAGCCCCAGCACCGCGGTCAGCACCAGGCGCTGGATCACGTGCTTCAGGCGGAAGTGGCCGAGCTCGTGGGCCAGCACCGCCTCGATCTCCTTGGGTTCCAGCTTCTCCATGAGGGTGTCGAAGAACACGATGCGCTTGTTGGCGCCGAAGCCGGTGAAGTAGGCGTTGCCGTGGGCGGAGCGGGTGGACCCGTCCATGACGAACACCCCGCGGCTCTGGAAGCCGCAGCGGGTGAGCAGGGTCTCGATGCGCGCCTTCAGCCCCTCGTCGGCGAGCGGCGAGAACTTGTTGAACAGCGGCGCGATGAACTTGGGGTAGGCCCAGGTCATGAGCAGACTGAAGCCGAACCACAGCGCCCAGACGTAGACCCACCAGGCCTGTCCGGCCTTGGCCATGAGGAAGAGCGCGGCGTAGAGCAGGGGGGCGCCCAGGACCACGGCGAGCAGCAGGCCCTTGAACATGTCCAGCACGTAGGTCTTCACGCTGGTGCGGTTGAAGCCGAAATCCGCTTCCACGCCGAAGGTGGAGTAGAGGCTCAAGGGCAGACCGATGAGGGCATTCAACAGGGCGAAGCTGCCGATCACCAGCACACCGGTGTGGAGCGGGCCTAGCCCGAGACCGCGCCAGGCGTCGTCCAGGGTCGCGAGACCGCCGCCCAGGGTCCAGACCAGCACCAGCACGAGATCCAGACCGAGACCGAGGAACCCGAGCTTGACCTTGGCAGCGGTGTAGTCCGCGGCCTTGCGGTGCGCCGGCAGCGGCACGTCGGCGGCGAAGGGCGCCGGCACCTCGTCCTGATGGTGCCGCACATGGCGCAGCTGCCGCAGGGCGAGCCACAGCCGCGCGAGCGCGGTGCAGCCGAGGACGACGACGAAGACCAGGGTCAGGAGGTTCATGCGGGCACCGTGTGGGGAGACGCGACGTATTTTATGCCAAGGGGTCGAGGATGGGCAGGCGACGGGCCGCAGGTTAGACTAACGGCCGGTAACGTCAGCACGGCACGAAGATCCATGGCAACGAACCCGGAAAACCTCATCTGGATCGACCTGGAAATGACCGGCCTCGATCCCGACACCGACCGCATCCTCGAGATCGCCACCCTCGTCACCGACAAGCAGCTCAACATCCTGGCCGCGGGCCCGGCGATCGCCGTGCACCAGGACGACGCGGTGCTCGCCGCCATGGGTGAATGGTGCACGCGCCAGCACGGCCAGTCGGGGTTGACGCAGCGGGTGCGCGACAGCCGCATCGGCCAGCCGCAGGCGGAGCAGCAGACCCTCGAGTTCCTGCGCCGCCATGTGCCGGCGGGCAGTTCCCCCATGTGTGGCAACAGCATCTGCCAGGACCGGCGTTTCCTGGCGCGGCACATGCCGGAGCTGGAACGTTTCTTCCACTACCGCAACCTGGACGTGAGCACGCTCAAGGAGCTGGCGAAGCGCTGGGCGCCGGCGGCGGGCGCCTTCACCAAGGCTTCCACCCATCTCGCCCTGGACGACATCCGCGATTCTGTGGCGGAGCTCAAGTTCTACCGCGAGCGGCTGTTGCGACCGGAGTTCGGTCCGCCGGCCGCCTGAGCACCCGATGCAAGAGATCCTGAAAATCGACGCCATCCGCGCCGCGGCGGCCCGCATCGCTCCCCACGTGCGCCGCACGCCGGTGATGCGCTGCCCGCTCCTGGATGCGGAGTTGGGCGCCGAGATCTTCTTCAAGTGCGAGAATCTGCAGGAGATGGGCGCCTTCAAGCTGCGCGGCGCCACCAACGCCGTGCAGAGCCTGCCCGAGGCGGCGCTCGTGAAGGGCGTCGCGACCCATTCCTCCGGCAACCATGGCGCGGCCCTGGCGCTCGCCGCCCAGCGGCGCGGCATCGCGGCCTGCGTGGTGATGCCCGACAACGCCAGCGCCTTCAAGCGCCGGGCGGTGGAGGGATACGGCGCGCGCATCATCTACTGCGAGCCCACCCAGGCGGGGCGCGAGGCGGCGCTGCAGAAGTACGTGGCCGAGAGCGGCGCCACGGTGGTGCATCCCTACAACGATGCCGCGATCATGGCGGGGCAGGGCACGGCCGCGCTGGAACTGCACGAGGAAGTGCCAGGCCTGGACGTGGTGCTGGCGCCGCTGGGCGGCGGCGGCCTGCTCTCCGGCACGGCGGTGGCGACCCGGGCCTTGAGGCCCAAGGCGAAGGTCTTCGGCGTGGAACCCCTGGGCGCCGACGACGCCTGGCGCTCGCTCGCGGCAGGGCACATCGTGCCCGTGGCCCATCCCGATACCGTGGCCGACGGCCTGCGCGCCACCATCGGTCCGCTCACGTTCACCGTGATCCGCAGCGAGGTGGACGCGGTGCTGCGGGTGGATGATGCGGACACCGTGGCGGCGATGCGCTATGTCTGGGAAAACATGAAACTCGTGATCGAGCCCTCCGCAGCGGTGCCGGTGGCGACCGTGCGTGCCGGACTCGCCGAGGTGCGCGGCAGGCGCGTAGGCATTATCCTGAGCGGCGGCAACCTGGATCTCGACCATCTCCCCTGGAGCGGCAAATGAAACGACTCTGCACCTATATCCTGGCCCTGAGCCTGTGCCTCGCCCCGGCGATGGCCATGGCGGACGGCGCGCCTTTCGACGTGCGCGACCTCATGAGCGCCAACCAGTTCCACAACTCAGGCCTCGACAAGCTCTCCCAGGACCAGATCGCGGCGCTCAACGCGACCCTGCCGTCACTCGCACCGCCCGCCGGCAGCGGCAAGCCCTTCGACCTGCGTGACGCCATGACCGTCAACCAGTTCCGCAAGGCCGGGTTGGACGGCCTCTCGGCGGAGCAGATGACGGCGCTCAACAGCTGGACGAGCACTTCCCTGCACGCTCCCAGTTCGCCAGCGGCAACCCCCGCTGTACCGGCTCTTGCCCCCGTGGCCGCACCGGTGGCGCCCACCGCCGCGGCTTTCGGCGCGGCCATGCTGGCGCCCGCGGCGCCGGAACCCAAGGAGATCGAGTCGCACATCTCCGGCAGCTTCACCGGTTGGTCCGGGAAGACGCTGTTCCGGCTGGAGAACGGCCAGGTGTGGCAGCAGGCCGAACCCGGCGTGTTCGCCACCAAGATGCAGGGCCCGGCCGTCGTGATCAAGAAACTGGCCTTCGGTTACCTGCTCACCCTCCCGGGCGACAGCGACACGGTGTTCGTGCGGCGCATACACTGAGGGCCCGCCGGGACCCTGCGGTGCGCCTCATGAGAGGATCCAAGCCATGAAAGCCATCCTGTCCCTGGGCTGTCTGATCCTGGGTCTGCTGGCGGCGCCGGCCTACGCCGACGGACCCGACGGCGTGCTCGGCATGTGGATGACCGCCGATGGCAAGGCGCGCATCGAGATCACCAAGCAGGGCGATGTCTACAGCGGCAGCATCGTGTGGCTGAAGGAGCCCTTGTACCCGGCGGACGACGAACGAGGCATGGGCGGCAGACCCAAGGTGGACCGCAATAACCCGGACAAGTCGTTGCAGGGCCAACCCATCATCGGCCTGAAGCTGGTGCAGGGGTTCAAGTACGCGGGCGACAACGTCTGGAACGACGGCAGCATCTACGATCCGGAGAGCGGCAAGACCTACAGCTGCAAGATGACCCTGATGATGGACGGCAGCCTCAGGGTGCGGGGCTACGTGGGCATTTCCCTGTTCGGACGCACCGAGATCTGGACCCGTCCGCCGCCCGACGCGGCTTCCGCCCAGCCCCCGGCCCAGCCTTAAGCCGGGGCTTCCCTCAAGGCCCGTTGTTGGCGGTCGCCGACGACGGCGCGTCCTGCATCTGCTTGTCGAGGTCCGGGTGCGACTGGTCTACGGACTGGCGCTGCAAGGCCTTGGCCTTGTTCACGTCGTCCACGTAGGAACCGAAGACGTTGCCCTTGGACACCACCACGGTGGCGGCGGAGGGAGCCGCGCCGCCCTTGCGGCCGCCGTTGTTCGCCGTGGAGTCCTCGTCGGAAGAACTGCAGGCGACCAGCGCCGCGGCCGTCATGAGCACGATGCACATCAGGGTCTTCATCACACACCTCCACGACACGTCAGGAGAGCGACATGCCGGCATGCTTCATGCCGAGCAGCATCAGGCCGTAACCCGAGAGCATCGCCACGATAGCAAGCAGCATGGACCAGGTAAAGCCGAAGCCATGGCGCAGCAGCGGTGGCAAGGCCAGGAACAGCAGCAGCGAGGGCAGCACCAGCCAGAATATGCTCGTGGACAGCTCCGCCACCCGCGCCGCGTCTCGGGTGTCGACATACAGCCAGACCATGGCGAGCAGCGACACCAACGGCAGGGAGGCGAGCGCGCCGGCCCAGACCGATTGGCGCTTCCCGAGTTCCGACACCACGACTATGATCGCGGCCGAGAGGAACAGCTTGATGGCGTAGTACAGCATGGGCGCACTCCTTTAGTCTCACGTCTCGGAGAAGCTGTCGGTGGTGTAGACGAAGAAACGCAGCGCCGGTGACCAGTGATCGCGGTGCAGTCCGGCTTTGTGCAGCAACTGCTCCAGGAAAGCTTCCGGCTCCGATAGGGATTCCCACACCGCCGGCAGGAACGTGGCGCGGCGCGCGCCCTCCTGCAGGATCAAGCCGTGCCGCCCGGGCTGCAGGCGCCGCAGCAACTCTTCCCGGTCCTGCACCGGAAAAGGCTCGGGACGGGACAGCACCGAGATCTCGATGCTGACCGTGGTGAGTTCCGCCGGAGCGAGCGGACTGAACCGCGGGTCGTGGAAGGCGGCGGCCCGGGCGTGGTGGGCCACGTCCTGCAGGAGCGGGCGCCGTGCTTCGAGGGTGCCGATGCAGCCGCGCAGGTCATGCTGGAGCATCAGCGTCACGAATGTCGCGCGCTGCTCCTGCAAGGCCGGATCCCGGATGCCCGCCTCGGGAACGGAATCGTCATGGGTGAAGCGCCGGCGTATGGACTCCCGCGCCACCCGGAGCAGGGCGGCGCGCGTCGTCGCTTCAAGCGGCACCGAGGCTCCAGGCGCCATAGCCCACCACCCGGTCGCGGCCGCCGGCCGTGTCGCCGGAGTTGCGCAGGTCGAGGCGCGTGACGCCGAGGCGCCTGCGGCGCGAGAGTTCCATGAGGCCGTTCAGGGGATAGGCGCCGCAGGCCTGTTCGCCGTCGATCTCGGGCGATTGGGATTCGATGCGGCGCGCCGTCTCCTCGTCCAGGCGACGGGCTTCGGCGTAGGCATGGTAGTGGCTGAGGTCGGAACTCAAGACCACCAGGGTCTCGTCGCCGCCCCAGAGCTGCTGCAGCACCGCCGCCACTTCGGCCGGCTCGGTCCAGCCCACCACCAGGGGCACCAGGGTGAATCCTCCGAGCACGGTCTGCAGGAACGGCAGCTGCACCTCCAGGCTGTGTTCCAGGCGGTGGGCCTCGTCCGAGCGCAGCACGCCGTGGGTGCCGTCTATCTCGGCCATGGCCGCCGTATCGAGGTCTATGTCGTCGAGCGGCGTGTGGAACGCGGCGGCCTTGGGCAGGGCCATGCCGCGCAGCATCACGCGGTGCGCGGGTCCGAGGAGCAGCACGCGGCGGATGCGCCCCGCCGCCTGGGCCAGCAGGTTATAGGCCCGGGCTGCCACCGGGCCCGAATAGGCGTATCCCGCGTGGGGCACGATCACCGCCTTGGGCACCGGGCCCGCGGCCGGGTTGTCCCGGAGCAGGCGACGCACGTTCTCGCGCAACACCGCGGCCTCGCCGGGGTAGAAGAGTCCGGCGACCGCGGAGCCGCGCACGGCGGGCTTCGGCGACTCCATCCGCATGTTCACGCTACACCTTCGGCGCACGGGCGCTGTATGCTGGATGGGATAGTGTACCCGGCGGCGGCGCGGCGGAGATGACAGGCATACAGGCACGAGCGCATGACACCCGCTACTGGCACCGGCTCGAGGATGGGCGGGTGCAGTGCGACGTGTGTCCGCGTGCCTGCAAGCTGCACGAGGGGCAGCGGGGGCTGTGCTTCGTGCGCGGCTGCGAGCAGGGTGCGGTCAGGCTCTACAGCTACGGCCGCTCCAGCGGCTTCTGTGTGGACCCCGTCGAGAAGAAGCCCCTCAACCATTTCCTGCCGGGCACGCCGGTGCTGTCCTTCGGCACCGCCGGCTGTAACCTGGCCTGCAAGTTCTGCCAGAACTGGGACATGTCCAAGTCCCGGGAGATGGACCGGCTCATGGACAGTGCCGCGCCGGAGGAACTGGCGCGCGCCGCCCGGCGCCTGGGCTGCGCCAGCATGGCCTACACCTACAACGACCCCGTGATCTTCATGGAATACGCCATGGACGCCGCGGACGCGGGCCGTGAGCTCGGCATCAAGTCCATCGCCGTCACCGCCGGGTACATCTGCCCGGAACCGCGGCTCGAGTTCTACCGCCACATGGATGCGGCCAACGTGGACCTCAAGGGCTTCACCGAGGAGTTCTACTGGAAGACCTGCGGCGGCCACCTGCAGCCGGTGCTGGACACGCTGCTTTACCTCAAGCATGAGACGCAGGTCTGGTTCGAGATCACGACGCTGCTCATCCCCGGGCAGAACGACTCGGATGCAGAGCTTGAGGCCGAGACCCGGTGGATCGTGGAGCGGCTGGGACCGGAGGTCCCGCTGCACTTCACCGCCTTCCATCCGGACTACAAGATGCTGGACCTGCCGGCCACGCCCGCCGCCACCCTGAGCCGGGCCCGGGCCATCGCCGTCAGGAACGGTATCCGCTACTGCTATACCGGCAACGTCCACGACCCGGAAGGCAGCAGCACTTACTGTCATGCCTGCAAGGTGCGGCTCATCGAGCGGGACTGGTACCAACTCGGGGAATGGCGCCTGGACGCGCAGGGCCGGTGCCGCAACTGCGGCACATCGCTCCCCGGAGTCTATGCCGGCGAGCCGGGCCGATGGGGCCGTAAGCGCATGCCGGTGCGCATCGGGGCCCGCTGAGGTCCCGTCCCGGTGTTTTGTCGGCCGCGGTGAGTGGTTTTGGGGCTATGAGGCCCTATAATCGGCCCGGGAAAACAGAACGCCGGATAAAGGCGCATGCACATAGAAAACCAGAAATTCTTCCACATCCATAAGCACAACTCGCCCAAGTGGTTCGAGGGCGCGCGCATGGGCTTCGGTCTCGAGCCCAACAACGCCTGGCGGGCCTTCGAGGCGGCGCGGCGCGGCATCACCAACCCGAAGAGCAACGAGATCTACACCGTGGACATGGTGGCCCTCAGGGCCCTCGAGTTCTACCGCAAGCAGAAGCCCAAGGATCCGCGGCTCTCGTTCTATCACTATGATCCGGTGGTCAGCCTGGCAGAGACCCTGGACAGCCTGTTCCTGGCGACGCGCATGGTGCGCGAGCTGATCTTCGAGGACGTGCGCCGCCAGCTCTATACGGCGCTGCCCTCGCGCGTGAGCTGCATCTGGCTGATACCGGAAGACCCGCGCGCGGTGCGCTTCTGGCTGGACAACATGCGCGGCGACTACAAGAAGGTGTACCGGGTCAACGCCACGGGCGAGCTGCACCGCGCCACCCAGCAGATCGTGATGGGCGACACCATCTCCATGGGCGAGTGGCGCAAGCGCGCGGTGGACTACTGGAACGGCGCCAAGGCCGAGTCCCATGACGACGAGCTGCTGCTGAGCGGCGACATCGAGGTGCTGGAGGAAGTGGAGGCGACGGAGTTCTGAGCCGGCTTCAGTCCCGGGTGCGGAACATGCGCGGCAGGATGGCCGCGAAGCGGGCCAGGCCCGCGAGACGAACGCCGATCCCGCTCCCGTAGAACGCCGTCATCCCGCCCTTGAGCCCCTGGTAGAGGCGTTCGCTGTAGGGGTGCCAGAAGACGTTGCGCCGCGCGAGCGTGAGCCAGTCCTCCACCACCACCTGGGGCGTGGTGGCTTCCTCGAAGGCGAAACCGCCGTGGCCGCGGCCGATCCCCGAGTTCCGGAAACCGCCCCAGGGCGTCTCGGTGAGCCCGTGGGAGAGCAGGTGGTCGTTCACCATCACCGCGCCGGCCGAGAGCCGGCGCGCGAGGCGCTCACCCTTGGCGAGATCCCGCGTCCAGACGGAGCCGGCGAGCCCGTAGATGGAGTCGTTGGCGAGCCGCAAGGCCTCCTCATCGTCCTTCACCCGCATCACCCCCAGCACCGGGCCGAAGGTCTCCTCGCGCATCACTTTCATGGTGTGGTCCACGCCCGTGAGCACCGTGGGCGGGATGAAGTGGCTGCCGGCACCGGCGGGCAGCGGCGCCTCGGCGTGGACCGTGGCGCCTCGCGACTTCGCTTCGTCCAGGTGCTGGTGCACCGTGTCCACCTGCCGGTCGGTGCAGAGGGCGCCTAAGTCCTGGTCCACGCCCACCCGCAGGGCCTCCACCTTCCGTTTCAACAGGGCCATGAAGGGCGTGTAGACATCCTGGTGCACGTAGAGGCGTTCCACGCCGGCGCAGGACTGGCCCGCGTTGGAGAGGCCGGCCCAGACGGCGCCGGCGGC
>DASYZF010000182.1:0-3015 GCA_035946515.1 Gammaproteobacteria bacterium
CTGGCTGGGGCTCGACGTGCACGACGTGGGCGACTACCGGGTGGGCGAGGAGTGGCGCGAGCTGGAGCCGGGCATGGTGCTGACGGTGGAGCCGGGCATCTACATCGCCCCCGGCACCAAGGGCGCGCCCAAGCGTTTCCACGGCATCGGCGTGCGCATCGAGGACGACGTGCTGGTGACGAACGGCGAGCCGGAGGTGCTCACCGGTGCCTTGATCAAGGACCCGGATGCCGTCGAAGCCTTCATGGCGCGCAATGCGGCATGAGCGCGGACAAAGAATTCGATCTGGTGATAGTGGGCGGCGGCTTGGTAGGAGCCAGTTTGGCTGCTGCACTCGCCCCATTACCGTTGAAAGTGACGGTGGTGGAGGCGGTGCCCTTCGGCAGCCGCGGCCAGCCGAGCTTCGACGACCGCATCACCGCCCTCTCGGAGGGCAGCCGCCGCATCTTCCAGGGCATGGGGGTGTGGGCCGGCATGGCCGCGGAAGCCCATCCTATCCGCCACATCCATGTCTCGGACCGGGGACGCTTCGGGGTGACGCGCCTGCATGCGGAAGAGGCGGGCGTGGAGGCCTTGGGTTTCGTGACCCCCAACCGGCTCATCGGCAAGGCCCTGGTGGATTTCATCGGCGGCAAGCCGAACATCGCGCTCCATGCGCCCGCCAAGCTCAAGTCTTTCAAGGTGGGGCGGGAGAGCGTGAGCGTCGAGGTGGAAGGCGCCGAGGTCGCGACTCTCAAAGCCGGGCTCCTGATCGCCGCCGACGGCGCCCAGTCCGAGATCCGCCGCCAGCTCGGCATCGCCGGGCAGAAGTGGGACTACGCCCAGACGGCGGTGGTGTGCAACGTGTGCGTGGAGCGCCCGCAGGCGGATACCGCTTACGAGCGTTTCGCGGACGACGGCCCCGTGGCCTTGTTGCCGCTGGGCGGCGACCGCTACGGCTTCGTGTGGGTGACGGCGACGGAAGCCGCGCCCGCGCTGCTCGGCCTCGACGACGCGGCTTTCATGGAGCAGGCAGCGGCGCGCTTCAACGGCCGGGTCGGGCGCTTCACCCAGGTGGGCAGGCGCGCGAGCTACCCCTTGAGCATGGTGCGCGCCGAAGCCCAGCAGGCGGAGCGCACCCTCATCATCGGCAACGCGGCCCATGCGCTGCACCCCATCGCCGGCCAGGGCTTCAACCTCTCGCTGCGGGACGTGGCGATGCTCGCCGAAGTGTTGGCGGATGCGCGGCGCGAGGGGCAGGATCTCGGCGCGGCGGACGTGCTCGCCCGCTACGTGGAGGCCCGCGCCGGCGACCAGCGGGGCACGACCATCTTCACCGACCTCCTGAACCGGCTCTTCGCCAACCCGCTTGCCACCGTCGCTTTCGGCCGCAACGCGGGACTGCTGGCGCTGGAGCTGCTCCCGGGCGCGCGCCGCAGGCTGCTGCGCCACAACATGGGTCTCGGCGGCACCCTGCCGCGACTCGCGCGCGGGTTGCCGCTCTGATGCGGTCGGAGACCGCATCAGAGCTCCCAGTCCGAAGCCTGAAAAGGCCATCCCTGTCCTTTTCAGGCTCGAAGATCGCGGAGTAAATCCGCGATCTTCTCCGCGTCCCACGGCGGTAAATCCATTTACCGCATTTCGCTTTTACAATGGGCGGTATGGGTAACTCGAATAATTTTGATGTGGTGATCGTCGGCGGAGGAGTGGTGGGCGCCGCGCTCGCCTGCGCCCTCAAGGACAGCAGTCTTTCCATCGCGCTCCTGGATACCCAGCCGGCGGCGGCGTTCGATCCGAAAGCGGAAGTGGACCTGCGTGTCTTCGCGCTCTCCCGTGCCTCGCGGCGCATCCTCGAGTCCGTGGGGGCTTGGGAGGCCATCGCCGCGGCGCGCGTCTCCCCCTACCGGGAGATGCACGTGTGGGATGCCCGGGGCGAGGGCAGCATCCATTTCGACAGCGCCGAGTTGGGCGAGCCGGAGCTGGGCTACATCGTGGAGAACCGGCTGCTGCAGCACGCCCTGTGGGCAGAGCTCGAGGATCGGCCCCAGGTGACGCTGCTCGCCCCGGCCCAGCCGGAGGCGCTCAGCATCACCGATGAAGCGGTGACCTTGGGCGTGAGCGGCGGGCGGCGGCTGAAAGCGCGGCTTGTGGTGGCGGCGGACGGCGCCGGCTCCAAGACCCGTGCCATGGCCGGGATCGAGACGGAGGATGCGCCCTATGGACAGCGGGCGGTGGTGGCCCACGTGCAGACGGAGCTCCCGCACCGGGAGACCGCCTGGCAGCGCTTCCTGCCCACGGGCCCTCTGGCCTTCCTGCCGCTCAAGGACGGGCGCGTGTCCATCGTGTGGTCCGCGGACGAGGCGGAGGCGGAGCGCATCCTGGCGCTGGATGACGCCGCCTTCTGTGCCGCGCTCACGGAGGCGAGCGCCGCGCGCCTGGGGGAGGTGCATGGCACCACCCAGCGGGTGGCTTTCCCGCTGCAGCGGCTGCACGCCAGGGAGTACGTGCGCCCCCGCTTCGCGCTGGCGGGCGACGCGGCCCACGCGCTGCATCCCTTGGCGGGGCAGGGCGTGAACCTGGGATTGCTGGATGCGGCCGCGCTCGCGGAAGTGATCTCGGCGGCAGCGCGACGCGGGCGCGACATCGGCGACATGGGCGTGCTCCGGCGCTACGAACGCTGGCGCAAGGGCGATAATCTCTCCATGATCTTCGCGCTAGACGGCTTTAAACGGCTTTTCAGCAACGGAAATGCACCACTCACTAGGTTGCGCAACGCAGGATTACGCGCTGTAGACGGGTTTACGCCGCTTAAACACGCATTTATGCGCCGTGCCATGGGTTTGAGCGGTGATTTGCCGGATTCAGCGCGCTGAAACGCGCGTTTTGAACTCCTGCGGACACTAAAAACCCCTCTCTCGAGGGGTTTTTATTCGCTCGAAGCGCGTGCTTTCACTTCTTGTCGATGATGAGCTTGTTCACCTTGGTGGCGCAGATGAAGTCGTTCTCCGACAGGCCGCCGATGGCGTGGGTGGTGTA
>DASYZF010000183.1:0-4256 GCA_035946515.1 Gammaproteobacteria bacterium
CTCGCCGACGGCAGCATCGTCTGGATCCAGGACTTCGAGCTGGTGCATCCGGGCGAACTCGACCTCGGCGCCGTGAAGGAAGCCTTCCAGGAGCAGTTCGCCCGCGTATGGCGCGGCGAGGCGGAGAGCGACGGCTTCAACCGCCTGGTGCTCGGCGCCGGCCTCGGCTGGCGCCAGACCATGCTGCTGCGGGCCTACTGCAAGTACCTGCTGCAGACCGGCGTGAGCTTCAGCCAGGCCTACATGGAGCGCGCGCTCCACACCCACCCGGCCATCGCCGCCCGCCTGGTGCACCTCTTCGAGGCGCGCCATGACCCGGCGGGCGCCGCCAAGCGCGATCCGCTGACCCAGACCTACACTACCGAGATCGCCGCCGAGCTGGAGAAGGTCTCGAGCCTGGACGACGACCGCATCCTGCGCGCGTTCCTGGCCGCGGTGCTCGCCACGGTGCGCACCAACTACTTCCAGAAGGACGCGGCCGGCAACGCCAAGCCCTACATGTCCTTCAAGTTCGACCCCGCCATGCTGCCGGACCTGCCGCTGCCGCGGCCCATGTTCGAGATCTGGGTGTTCTCGCCGCGGGTCGAGGGCGTGCACCTGCGCATGGGCAAGGTGGCGCGCGGCGGCCTGCGCTGGTCCGACCGCCGCGAGGACTTCCGCACGGAGATCCTCGGCCTCGTGAAGGCCCAGAACGTGAAGAACACCGTGATCGTGCCGGTGGGCGCCAAGGGCGGCTTCTACGTGAAGCGCCCGCCCCAGGGGGGCGACCGCGAGGCCATGCTCAAGGAAGGCGTCGCCTGCTACCAGACCTTCCTGCGCGGCCTGCTCGACATCACCGACAACCTGGCCGGAACCAAGGTCGTGCCCCCGAAGGACGTGACGCGCCACGACGCGGACGATCCCTACCTGGTGGTCGCCGCCGACAAGGGGACGGCCACCTTCTCCGACATCGCCAACGGGGTGTCGGCGGAGTACGGCTTCTGGCTGGGCGACGCCTTCGCCTCCGGCGGCTCGGTGGGCTACGACCACAAGAAGATGGGCATCACCGCCAAGGGCGGCTGGGAGTCGGTGAAGCGCCACTTCCGCGAGCTCGGCACCGACATCCAGGCCACGGACTTCACCGCGGTCGGCATCGGCGACATGTCCGGCGACGTGTTCGGCAACGGCATGCTGCTGTCGCGCCACACGCGCCTCCTGGCCGCCTTCGACCACCGCCACGTGTTCCTCGACCCGAACCCGGACGCCGAGAGGAGCTTCGTGGAGCGTGAGCGCATGTTCAACCTGCCCCGCTCCTCCTGGGCGGACTACGACGCCAAGCTCATCTCCGAGGGCGGCGGGGTGTTCCCGCGCAGCGCCAAGAGCATCCCGGTGAGCAAGGAGACGGCGGCGGTGCTGGACATCCAGCCCGGCAACTACGCACCCATGGACCTGATGCGCGCCATCCTCAAGGCGCCGGTGGACCTCTTGTGGAACGGCGGCATCGGCACCTACGTGAAAGCCGCCACCGAGAGCAACGCCGAGGTGGGCGACCGCGCCAACGACGGCCTGCGCATCAACGGCGGCGACCTGCGCTGCAAGGTGGTGGGCGAAGGCGGCAACCTGGGTTGCACCCAGCTCGGCCGCATCGAGTACGCGCTCAAGGGCGGCCGCCTCAACACCGACTTCATCGACAACTCGGCGGGCGTGGACTGCTCCGACCACGAGGTCAACATCAAGATCCTCCTGAACCTCGCCGGCACGGAGAAGGAGCTCTCCGAGACCGCCCGCAACAAGCTGCTCGCCGAGATGACCGACGAGGTGGGCGAGCTCGTGCTGCGCGACAACTATATGCAGGCCCAGGCCCTGTCCGTGGCCGAGGACCAGGCTCCCGGGCGCCTGAGCGAGCACGCTTACCTCATCCGGGCGCTAGAGAAGACCGGCGCGCTCAACCGCGTCATCGAGTTCCTGCCCTCCGAAGACGGGCTCAACGAGCGCCGCAAGGCCGGCAAGGGCCTGACGAGGCCCGAGCTCGCCGTGGTGCTCGCCTACAGCAAGATCGACATCTACAACGCGCTCCTGGCCGGCGACGTGGCCGAGGACCCCTACCTCGCGGGCGAGCTGGCCCATTACTTCCCGGCGCCGCTGCAGAAGCGCTACGCCGACCTGATGCCGAAGCACCGGCTGCGCCGCGAGATCATCTGCACCGCGATCACCAACAGCATGGTGAACCGCATGGGCTCGACCTTCGCGCACCGCATGCAGGAGGAGACCGGCGCGGATGCCTCCACCGTGGCCCGCGCCTATACCATCGCCCACGAGAGCTGCACGATGGAGAGCCTGTGGGGCGAGGTGGAAGCGCTGGACAACAAGGTGCCGGCGAACGTGCAGATCTCCATGGCGGTGCAGAGCTCGCGGCTCCTCAAGCACCTCACCCGCTGGCTCATCGACCAGCTGCGCGACAAGCTCGACATCGCCGCCACCGTGCCGCTCTACCAGGCCGGGGTCGCCGCGCTGGTGACGCACCTACCGGGCGTGCTCTACGACCAGCTGGTCATGAACTTCGACCAGGGCATGCAGCAGTACGCGGACGTGGGCGTGCCGGCGGCCGTGGCCAAGCGCATCGCCGCCATCCCTTTCCTCTACTCCGCCTTCGACATGGTGGACGTGGCGCGGGACACCAGGCTCCCGGTGGAGGTGGTGGCCAAGGTCTACTTCCACATCGGCCGCGAGCTCGAGCTCGGCTGGCTGCGCAGCCAGATCGAGAACCTGGCGGTGGACGGGCACTGGCAGGCGGTGGCCCGCGGCACCCTGCGAGAGGACCTCTACGCCCAGCAGCGGGCGCTCACCGCCCAGGCGCTCAGCGGCGCCAAGGACAGCCGCGGCGCCGTGAAGCAGCTGGAGCAGTGGCTCGAGACCCACGCCGGCCGGGTGCAGCATGCCCGGCACGTGCTGGCGGACATGAAGGCGGCCAACACCGCCGACTTCCCCAGCTTATCGGTCGCCCTCCAGGAAATCCGCAAACTGGCACGCATCGGCTGAAAAACCCATCTCGGGCACTCCGGCGCCGGTTTTCTGGCGCCGGAGTGCCGCGGCGAGTACTCTTAGGGCATCGTGCCACCGGATACGGGTATGAGTGCCGCCGCCGACTCGCTCGACACCTACAAGCAGACCCTGCGCGAACTGTCGGATCGCATCGTCGCGGCCCAGAGGCCCATCCGCATCCTCGACCACATCAAGTGGGAACCCTCCATCCAGGAGGAGTTCTTCAAGGGCGGCGCCCGCGAACTCCCCAAGGTGGATGCCGCCTATTACCAGGGAAGGCCCTTGGGCTTCGACTCCGCCAAGAAGCGCCAGGAGTTCCACGAAATCGAGCGGGACATCACCCGCCAGCTCGGCCAGTTCAACTCCCTGGGCGGCATCATGCGGCGCATGTGCCGCGAGTACATCCAGGTGGTGCGCATGCTGGAGGCGCGCGGCACCCCTGAGTTCGGCGCCATCTCCGAGGAGCTGTACGGCTCCGCCAGCGACGCCTTCCACGAGGGCGGGGCGACGCTCGCCGACCTCGGCAAGCTGCTCGGCGACTCCCTGGCGAGCATCGACCAGAGCGAGCTCCTGAAGCCCGAGGAGAAGACCATCACGGCCGAGGAAGCGGTCAAGATCCTGCAGAAGCGCATCAACGCCGCCTTCCGCGAGTCCGAGGGCACGGTGCGGGTGCTGATCTCCGACGGCATCCTGGCGGACGCCGCCGCCGGCGCCGACTACATCAAGCTGCGCAAGGAAGCGAAGTTCAACGACCGGGACCTCAAGGTGCTGGAGGTCCATGAGGGCTGGGTGCACCTCGGCACCACGCTCAACGGCACCCAGCAGCCGGTCTGCACCTTCCTCTCCAAGGGCCCGCCCTCCTCCACCATCACCCAGGAGGGCCTCGCCATCTTCATGGAGATCATCACCTTCTCCTCCTATCCGACCCGCCTGCGCCGCCTCGCCAACCGCATCCGCGCGGTGCACATCGCCGAGCAGGGCGGCGACTTCCTGCAGGTCTACCGCTTCTTCCTGGAGCAGGGCTTCACCGAGGCCGAGAGCTTCGCCAACGCCAGCCGCATCTTCCGCGGCAGCACCCCGGACGGCGCGCCCTTCACCAAGGACCTGTCCTACAACAAGGGCTTCATCATGATCTACAACTACCTGCGCCTGGCGGTGCGCAAGGGCATGCTGAACCGGATCCCGCTCCTGTTCTGCGGCAAGACCACCCTCGAGGACATGCGTACCCTGTCGCA
>DASYZF010000184.1:0-7786 GCA_035946515.1 Gammaproteobacteria bacterium
AGGGGCCATCTCCTGGCCCCTGCTCTCGAAGAACTTCGTCTCCGCCTCGTTCAACTGTGGCATCGCGTTCATCGTGTCTCCTTATGATTTAGGGTCTGGAAATGGGAAATCCGGCACACGCCAGGCCCGGTAGGCGGCTCCGCGGCATGCGGTCGCCATCGGCGCACGCGTGTTAGACTGATATCTCGGTGCGGGGTTTGCGCTCAGGGGCGTGGGCATCATCACCGGATCGTCGCGTTAACCTAAGGTGAAAGCTGTCCGCTCTTCGGCGTCCAGGGAGTGGCCTTATGTCGAACGAATTGCAGAGTATCCCGGTCTCCGAGCTCGAGCTCGGCATGTACGTCGCCAAGCTCGACCGGCCGTGGACCGACACCCCCTTCCTGTTCCAGGGCTTCTTCCTCCACCACGACGACGAGCTGGACCTCATCCGGCGCTACTGCAAGCACGTCTTCATCGACGTCACCCGCGGGGCCGCGCCGGAGGCGGAAGAGTCGCGCACCATCACCCGCGTCACCGACCTGCGCGGGCCCACGGCCGCGCCCAAGCCCCCTCCCGCCGGCCGCCAGCGCATCACCTACGAGCGCACCGCGGCGGTCGAACGCGAGATGCCGACCGCCCGCGCCATCTACGACGACACCGCCGCGGCCGCCAAGAACGTCGTCCGCCACCTGCAGGAGACCGGCCATCTCAACATCGACATGGCCCAGCAGGTCGTCGCCCAGGTCATGGACAGCGTGCTGCGCAACCCGGACGCCATGACCTGGCTCGCGCGCATGAAGACCCACGACGAGTACGTCTACCAGCACTCCGTGAACTCCTGCATCTGGGGCCTCGCCTTCGGCCGGCATCTCGGCCTCGACCGGCAGGCGATCTACGAGATCGGCTTGGGCAGCATGCTGCAGGACGTGGGCAAGACCCGCCTGCCCGCGCAACTGCTGGCCAAGGTCGGCAAGTTGTCGGAGGCCGAGCTGCGCGTCATCCGCTCCCACGTGGAGCACAGCGTCGCCATCATGCGCAACACCCCCGGCGTCACGGCGCGCATGCTCGACATGGCCCAGTCCCACCACGAGCGTTTCGACGGCAGCGGCTACCCGGCGGGGCTGAAGGGCAACGAGATCCCCACCTTCGCCAAGATCGGCGCCATGGTGGACTGCTACGACGCCCTCATCAGTCCCCGGCCCTATGCCGTGCAGCTCACCCCGCACCTCGCGCTGCGCGAGATCTACACCTGGCGCGGCAAGCTGTTCCAGCCCGAGGTCGTGGAGCAGTTCATGCAGGTGGTGGGCGTCTTCCCCACCGGCAGCATCGTCGAGCTCAACACCGGCGCGGTCGCCGTGGTCATCTCCCAGAACGAGACCCGGCGCCTCAGGCCGCGCCTGATGCTGATCCTGGACCCGAAGAAGCGGCGCCTGCCGCGCTTCGAGACCGTGGACCTGTTCCAGGACCAGGAGTGGTCCAACACCGAGAAATACTGGATCGAGAAACACGTGGACGCCGCTGCCTACGGCATCGACCCCCAGTCGCTCTACCTCTGAGCGCGGAAGCCGGGCGCGCCATGGGCGACAACATCCTCTCGCTCCGGCCCAACCGGCCGTTGCTGCTGCGCTACCTCGAGTCGCACCTCGAGCAGGCGCACCGCGACGACGAGCAGCTGGCCGTGCTCATGATCCAGATCCAGCGCGGCGCCGAGCTCTCCACGCTGTTCACCGCCCAATCCACCGAAGCCCTGCTGGAGCAGTTCGCTGCCCGCCTCGAAGGGGTCTGCCGCAGGCAGGACCGCATCGCGCGCACCGGCAACACCGCCTTCGCCATGTACCTGCCGGGCATCCTCAACGAAGGCCATGCCATGCTTGCCGCCAACAAGGTCATGCTCTCGCTGGCGCAGCCGTTCGCCGCCGAGGGCCGCAGCTTGCAGGCAGAAGTGAAGATCGGCATCGCCCTCTTCCCCGATCACGCCGCGAAAGCCGAGACCCTGGTGCAATGCGCCGAATCCGCGCTCGGTGCGGCCAAGGCCGGCAAGCTGCCCTACATGGTCTATTCCGGTCGCACCCTGGAGCGCATGGCCGAATCCTGGGACATGGAGGGCGCCATCGATGCCGGGCTCAGGAACGGCGAGTTCGAGGTCCACTACCAGCCGAAGATAGACCTGCGCAACCGGCGCCTGGCCGGCGCTGAGGCGCTGGTGCGCTGGCGCCATCCCGAGCGCGGCCTCGTGCCACCGGACGACTTCCTGCCGGTCGCCGCACGCACCGGCAAGCTCGCCTCGCTCACCTGGTCCGTGATCAACATGGCCTTGGAGAACGCCTCCCGCTGGCCCGCGGCCGCCGGGCCGCTCAGCGTCGCCGTCAACATAGACCCGGCATTGCTCGACGAGGTGCTGGTGGGCCGGATCGCCGACGCCCTCGCCCTGTGGGGCACGCCGACGGGAGCGTTCATCCTGGAGATCACCGAGAGCGGCGTGATGCAGCAGCCCGAGCGGGGCTTCGCCGCCCTGAAGCGGCTGCGCGACCGGGGCGTACGCATCTGCGTGGACGACTTCGGCACCGGCTATTCCTCCCTGGCCAATTTCCGGCACATCCCGGCGAGCGAACTCAAGATAGACCGCAGCTTCGTCACCCGGCTGCTCACCGACGCCTTCGACGCGCGCATCGTCCACAGCATCGTGGGCCTCGCCAAGGCCTTCGAACTCGAGGCCGCCGCCGCCGGTGCCGAGAACTTCTCCATCCTCGGCAAGCTCGCCGCCATCGGCTGCGACTACGCGCAGGGATACTGCGTCAGCCCGCCGCTCCCCACCGGGGCCTTCGCGGCGCTGGCCGTGGAATACGAACCCGTGGTGTTCTGAACCCGCCCCGCAACCCGGAGAGACCGATCGTGGAAAAAGGCCGGTTGTTCGTGCATGACATCGACAGCGCCGTCTGCGCGTTCTGTCCCTACGGCAGCGAGTTCGCCCGCGGCGACCGCATCCTCATCTACGACGAGAAGACCGTGTTCGGCCGTCAGACCCGCGAGCGTCCGGTGACGGTCACGGCCGTGAAGCTGTTCCGTTCCACCGGGCGCCAGATCACCCTCGACCTCATGATGATCTCCGACGCCGAGGCCGGGAGGATCGCCGAGGACAGCGACCTCACCGTGGACATCCTGCTCGCCCACCGCGCCGGCGTCGGCAACTTCGACCCCCAGCGCCCGCCCGTGGTCGTGTGCTTCGCGCCCGCCGGAGCGGACTGAGCATCCGCCCCATAAAAAAGCCCCGCGCTTGGCGGGGCTCAACATGGGGTATCTCCGGAACCCACTCAACATGGGTTCACTTAAAGCATAGTCCGCGGCCGGAAGAAGTGGGCCTGTCACACGATTACATTTTGTATACGTCATCCGGCGTATACGTTACTCATCGTTACACGCCGCGCGTCAGTCCTCGTCCAGGTCGCCGGCCTCGGGGTCGCCGTGCATGGGCACCAGCATGTGCACCGTGGTCCCCGCACCGGGCGTCGACTCGATGCTGAACTCGCCGCCCACGAGCCTGGCCCGTTCCTCCATGGCCAGGAGCCCGAGGCTGGCGCCGCCGGTCGCCCGGGCGCGCGCCGCCGTCACGTCGAATCCCTCGCCGTCGTCCTGCACCGTGAGTATCAAGGCCCCGGCGGTCGGAGCCAGCCGGATGCTGAGGCTCCTCGCGTGGCCGTGGCGCAGCGCGTTGATGGCCGCACCCTGGATCACGCGGAAGCAGGCGCTCTCCACGTCCGCCGCGAGGCGTCCCAGCCCGGCGGGCGCATCGACCTCCACCTGCAAGCCCGCGGGCCTCAGCCGCTCGCGGGAATACCAGTTCACCGCTGCCGTGAGCCCCAGGTCATCCAGTACCGAGGGGCGCAGGTCCAGGGACATGTCCCGCGCCTGCTTGAGCAGCACCCTCACGATCTCACGGCTTTCCTGCGAGAGGTGCCGCGAATCCTCCGGCAGCTTGTCCTCCATGCCCTTGATCTGCATCTGCAGGGCGGTGAGCGCCGAGCCCACCTCGTCGTGCAGCTCGCGCGCGATCCCGCGCCGTTCCTGCTCCTGCGCCGTCAGCAGACGGCGGGAGAGCTCGCGGGCTTCGTGGATGTAGCGGCGCTCGCGCGCCTCCGCTTCCCGGCGCTCGCTGATGTCGATGGCCACGCCGGCGACGCAGACCCGGCCCTGCCACGTGAAGCGGCGGGCGTTGAAATGATAGGGCACGTCCCGCCCGTCGGGCATCTTGAGGTCCATCTCCGCATCCGCCTCGCCCTGGGCGAACGTGCGGTGCAAGAAGGCCAGGGCCTCGTCGCGGCAGGCTTCGGTCACGAATCCGGCCGGCTCCATGAGCCCGAGCTGGTCGGCGCCGAGGCCGGTCACCTGCTCCAGGCGCTCGTTCCAGCGCATCAACCGGCCCTGGGCATCGTGGACGTAGAAGATGCCCGGCAGGCTGTTCATGGAATGCATGATGAATTTGCGCTCGTCCTCCAGGCGCCGCTCGGCAGCGACGCGCGCACTGATGTCGCGCACCATCACCTGGGTGCGACCGCTGGCGAGCTGCTTCGCGTTGGTCTCCACCGGCACATAGGAGCCGTTGCGGTGCTTGAGCCGGATGGCGAGCAGCGTGGGTGAGCCGGCGCGCCCGTCCTGCTGCTGCCGGTTCTCCTCGATCCGCGCCGCGTCCAGGTCCGCGATCTCGTGGATGGACTTGCGGAGCAGCTCGTCGTGCTCGTAACCCAGCATGCGGCACAGGGCCGTGTTCACGAACAGCAGGCGCCCGTCCGCGTCCCGCTGGTAGATGCCGTCCCGTGAGCCTTCCACCAGCTCCAGGTATTGCTGGCGGCTGTCGCGCAGCACGCCGTGCGCGAGCTTCTGGTCGTTGATGTCGGTGCAGGTCCCGATCCATTCGCGGATCGAGCCGTCCGGCTCGAAGATCGGCTCGCCGTGCACCGAGAACCAGCGGTAGCTTCCATCCTGCATGCGCGAGCGGCTCTCCACCGTGTAGGCCACGCGGTTCTCGCTGGCATAACGCCAGGCCGCGATCACCGGTTGCCGGTCGTCCGGGTGCACCACGCTCAGCCAGCGGAAGCCCAGCGCCGTGCTGCTGTCGAGCCCGGTGACCTCCTCGAAGCCTTTCGAGGCCGAGACCGTCACGCCCCGGGCGTCCGTCAGCCACACGATGTTGGAGGTGGCCTCCACCAGCGTGCGGAAGCGTTCCTCGCCGAGGTGCAGCGCCGCCTCCGCCTTGCGGCGTTCCGCCTCACGGGTGAAGTTATTCAGCGCGTGCGAGAGCCCGCCGGCCATGTCCCTCAGCGTCGGCAGGAGTTCGTCGGTGAAATAGCCGGGCTCGCCGGCATAGAGATTGAGCGTGCCGACCACCTCGCCCGCTTCCCGCAGCGGGAAGGCCGCCATCGCCTCTATCCCGGCGCGGCGCGCACAGTCGTGCCAGGGCGCGGTGGCCGCGCTCTCCAGGTAATCGTTGCAGACCTGCGGCTCGCCGCTGCGCGCCGCCGTCCCGGTGGGGCCGCGCCCCTCGGGGTGGGAGGCGTCGATGCTCATGGTCACACCGTCCGCGTACCCGGCCGCCTCGCCGCAGCGCGCCGCGAGGTGCAGCCTCCGGTCGGCCGGGTCGATGAGATAGATGGCGGCGAAGCGCAGCTTGCCGTACTGCACCGCGATGCGGCACACGTCCTCGAAGAGCCGCTCCCGGTTCTCGGCGCCGATGATCGCCTTGCCGGTCTCCGAGAGCGCGGCATAGAGGTCCCGCTGGTGGGCCAGCGCCTCCTGCGCCCGCACCCGCTCGCTGACGTCCCGCACCGTCACCAGCAGGCGGCCGTCCTCGAGGCGGCGCGCCGAGGTCTCCACCGGCACCCAATGTCCGTCCCGGTGCCGGAAGCGCCAGTTCATCAGCGCCGGGATCTCGCCGCCTTCGTCCGCTTTGTTCCTGACCTGGGCGGCGTCGGGGTCATCCGGGTCGCAGATGTCGTCGATGGTGAGCTGCAGGAGCTCCCCGGCTTCGTAGCCGAGCATCCTGCACAGGCTGGGGTTCACGAACAGGAAACGGCGGCTCTCGTCGCGCTGGTAGATCCCGTCGCGGGACTCGTTCACCAGTTCCTGGTACTGGCGGCGGCTCTCTTCCAGGGCCCGCTCCGCGAAGACGCGCACCTCGTAATAGGGCGCCGCCGTCGCCTGGATGGCAGCCCGGTCGCTGCCTGTCCTTGCAGTCTTGCTCATGCCTGCCTCGTGTCCTTGGAGTCCGTCTTCCCGGTTCGCACCGCGTCATGCCGCCGGGCGAGGGTTCCGGTCCGGCGAGGAGGAGCGGGGGCATGCTCCTTCTCGCCGGCCGGTTCCGCCCGGAGTCGCCTCAACACCGGCACCAGTTGCTGGTCGAGATCGCTTTTCACGAGGTAGGCATCCGCTCCCACCCCATGAGCCATCTCCCGGTATTCAGGTCCGTCGTTGAACGACATCATCAGCACGTAGGGCGCCCAGGCCCGTTCCTTCAGCCGTCGCGTCACCGCCGCGCCGTTGAGATCGGGCATCGATAGATCCGTCAGCACCACGTCCGGCCGCATCTCCGCCGCGAGGCTGAGGCCCTCCAGGCCGCCGAGCGCGGGACACACCGCCTCGATCTCCGGGATCAGCATGAGCATCCCGGTCAGAGTGGCGAGGAACCCCGGCTGGTCGTCGATGATGAGTACGCGCATTCCGTGCCTCGTATCCGTTGGGGGTCACGTCGTGGGGATGACATGGCCTCTTGAATAAAGGGGAGTCCCTTCCCGTCGTCCCATTCCCTTGCTCGCGGGTAGCAGTGTGCTGCCTCGCGGGCGCGTATCCCATGGGGGATTCCCTAGACTTCGCATCAGGGATTCCCTGATATTTTTAGGACTGTACTCCCAAAAATTGTCGGGACACCGACACGAAATCCGCCCGCGCGCCTTGGAGGACGCGGGGCCGGGAGAGATCGACATGACCGCTTGGATCCTGATCGCCTCCCGGCCTCAGAAGCAGGTCGAGAACAGCCCCGCGGCGAACGGGAGATATGCCAGGAAGCCCACCACCGCGCCGTAGACCCAGGTCATGGGAGCCGGTATCCCCGTCTGCACCAACAGCAGGAAGCCGCCGCCGGCCACCATGGCGACGCAGGCCTTCAGCACCGCCGACGATACCGGCACCGCTGCCAGCACGGCCTGATGAGGCTTATCCGGGTTGACCAGCACCGCGATGGGCTTCTTGTTCTTGTAAGCGTCCTCGAGTCCCGGGTAGAGGTCCCGGTACTCCGCCGCCCAGAGCCGCGGCGACAGGTCTATCACGCTGACGTACTTCCCCTTGAACTGCGCCTGGCCGTAGGCGTAGCTGTACTCTGTCTCGAGGTTGGTGCCGTTGTAGGACTTGTACCCCCGGCCATAGATGTAAGTCTTGTATTCGTTGAGATATTGGAGCTGCCCCTCCACGTGTCGCCACCCTTTGATGCTCGCGGCTTTGATGAGCAGCGTGAGACAGCTGTGCACCCCGAGCAGGATCACCAGGCTCCCCAAACCGATGGAGAAGATGTTGTCGTAATCCAATCCATGCCCCATCGTCCTGCCCTCCCTTGATTCCGATCAATTCGAGGCATTATATAAGGGGAAACTATCCACTCAATCCACCCGTCTGAGCCCGCGCCTTCTCCGCCTGCGCTCCCATCAGCATCGTCGACGCATTCAAGTTAGCCAACTCGGCTTGCTGCATGGGGCCCGCCATATATGGCGGGCGGGCGGACAGGGCTGGAAGCACCGCTTCCAGCGCACCTGCATGGATGCAG
>DASYZF010000185.1:0-1661 GCA_035946515.1 Gammaproteobacteria bacterium
GGGAAGCCGAGCTTGCGGCCCAGCCGCTCGCCGTGCATCACCCGGCCGCTGAGGCTGTAGGGCCTGCCGAGCAGCCGCGCCGCCCCCGGCATGTCCCCTTCCATGAGGAGCGAGCGGATGCGGGTGCTGCTCACCCGCTCCCCGTCCAGCACCAGGCTCGCGCTGTCCGTCACCTCGAAGCCGTGGGCGGCGCCCGCCTGTTTCAGCAAGCCGTAGTTCCCGAGCCGGCCCTTGCCGAAGCGGAAGTCATCGCCCACCGCCAGGTAACGCACCCCCAGGCCCGCCACCAGCACCCGCTCGATGAAGCCCTCCGCCGGCATCTCCGCGAGCCGGCGGTCGAAGCGCAGGCACAGCAGCCGCTCCACCCCCGCCTCCGCCAGGAGCTGCCACTTCTCCCCGAAGCGGGTGAGCCGGGCCGGGGGCTGCCCCCGGGAGAAATACTCCAGCGGCATGGGCTCGAAGATGATCACCGTGGCCGGGCACTTCAGCTCCCGCGCCTTGGCCGTGAGCTGCTTCAGCACCGCCCGGTGTCCGAGATGCACCCCGTCGAAGTTGCCGATGCTCGCCACCGAACCCCGGTGGCGGGCTTTGAGGCTCTCCAGTCCCCGGATGAGTTCCATGGCCTAGACCGGGGTCGCGCCGCTGGGAAGATGCGTGCCCTTGACCCTGAGATCGCCGAGGCGGAAACCCACCAGGAACAGCGTGACGAAATAGATGGCCATGGCCCCCAGTATCCAGGCGGCGAGGTGCGCGATGCGGTGCCAGGCGCTCTGGGCCATCCAGCTGGCGAGGCCGCCGGCGCCGAAGTAGAGCACCGCCCCCATGGCGAGGTTCGCGGCCATGACCCGGGCGAGCAAGCCGCCCCAGCCCCGGGTCGGGACGTACACCCCCGACTTGCGCAGTTCCCGGTACAGCAGCCAGGCGTTGAGAAAGGCCGCCAAGGAGGTCGAGAGCGCGATGCCCGCATGCGGCGCCATGTAGCCGGCCCGCGCCCAGGGCACGGTGATCAGCATGTTCAGCACGAAGTTGGCCAGCACCGCCATGACGCCGATGCGCACCGGCGTGCGGCTGTCGTGGCGCGAGTAGAAGCCCGGTACCAGCACTTTCACCAGGGTGAAGCTCAAGAGGCCGCTGGAATAGGTGGTGAGCGCCCAGGTGGCCATCACCGTGTCATGGGCGTCGAACTTGCCGTAGTCAAAGAGCGTGGCGAGCAGCGGTCCCGAGAACACGAGCATGCCCATGGCTGCCGGCAACACCACCACGGCCGTCAGGCGCAGCGCCCAGTCGAGCGTCGCCGAGAACCCCAGGGAGTTCTTGAGCGCGTAGTGCTGCGCCAGGTTGGGCAGGATCACGGTGCCGAGGGCGATGGAGAACACCCCGAGCGGGAACTCCAGCATCCGGTCCGCGTAGTAGAGCCAGCTCACGCTGCCCGTTGCCAGGAACGAGGCGATGATGGAGTCCACCACCAGGTTCACCTGCTGCACCGAGGAGCCGAACACCGCCGGCAGCATCAACTTCATGATGCGGCTCACCGCCTCGTGGGTCTCCCCCAGGCGCGGCCGCGGCAGGAGCTTGATCTGGGCCAGGAACGGCAACTGGAAGGCGAGCTGGATCACCCCGGCGATGAACACACCCCAGGCCAGCGCCATGCCGGGCTCCTT
>DASYZF010000186.1:0-2592 GCA_035946515.1 Gammaproteobacteria bacterium
CAAGCCGTCCTTCAGGGTCAGGAAGCTCGCGATGGGCACCGCGTATTTGCCGACGTGGGCCTTGTACTGTACCGCGATGTGATCGCCTTGGGCGACGTAGCCCGTGACCTCGTCGGAGATGTCCGGGTAGCCCTTGAACAGGTCTCCATAGGCCTTGCGCACGCCCGCCTCACCCTGGCGCGGGCTGCAGTAGCCCGGCGCAGTGAGCACCGCGTCGGGGGCGTAGAGCTTCACGATGCCGTCCAGGTCGTGGCGGTTGAAGGTGCCGAAGCGCGCGTCCACGAGCGACTGGGCAGAGGACGAGGTGGGAGGGGCGCTGGCGCAAGCAGCGAGGCCGGCGGCGAGCAGCAGTGAAGCGAAGACAGCTTTGCGAAGCATGTGGACTCCTCGATCTTGGGATGGTTAGAAAGAGTGGGAAACTAGACGCGGCTGCGGGCCAGGAGGCCCTCGAAGGACCGATAGGCGCGGGCCGCCGAGTCGGGATCCTTGAGCAGCACGATGCTGTGCTGATAAGCCTGGCCGATGCCGAAGAACTCGAAAGCGAACTGGGGGATGTCGAGGTCAGGCTTCAGATAACCGACCTCGATGGCTTCCCGGGCGAAAGAGGCGATGCCCTGTTTCCAGCGGACCTGGCCCGCCGCGAGGAAGTCGCGCACCGCCCCCGGCTTGCCGTGGAACTCCTGGGCCAGCACCGTGAAGAGACAGGTGCGGCGGCCGCCCTCGCCGCGCAGCCAGCGCAGGTCCCCCTCGAAGAGTTCCCTGAGGCGCGCCTCGCCCGGCGGTTTCGCCTTGGCGGGGACGATGACCGTCTCCAGGAACACCTGGGTGGCGAACTCGAGGATCTCGAGTTCCAGCTTCTCCTTGGACTGGAAGTGGGCGAAGAGCCCGCCCTTGGTCATGCGGACTTCCGCCGCCAGCTCCGACAGGGACAGGGACTCGAACCCGGTATAGGTGGCGAGCATGAACGCCTTGCTGATGATCTCAGCCCGGGTTTTCTGGCCTTTGCTCATGCCTCCAATAATATTACGGTCGACCGTTTTATCAATTCACGAAGTAACTGACCTAGGGTCAGAACAGTGCTTTCTGGGGTCTTGGGCTCAGCGCCCCACTGTCTGCTGCAGCTGGGCCGGATAGCGCGCACCCTGCACCGTGATCCGGGCGGCAGCGCTGTCCATCTCCTTGAGGTCCACCGCGCTCAAGGCGAGGTCCGCCGCCGCGAGGTTCTCCTTCAGGCGCGAGAGCTTGGTGGTACCGGGGATGGGCACGATCCAGGGCTTGCGGGCCAGCAGCCAGGCGAGCGCGATCTGGGCCGGCGTCGCCTGCTTGTGCGCCGCGATCTTGCCCAGGAGATCCACCATGGCCTGGTTCGCCTCACGCGCCTCGGGGGTGAAGCGCGGCAGGGTGTTGCGGAAGTCGCTGCTGTCGAAGCTCGTGTTCGCGTCGATCTTGCCCGTGAGGAAACCGCGCCCCAGGGGACTGAAGGGCACGAAGCCGATGCCCATCTCCTCCAGCGCCGGCAGGATCTCCTGCTCAGGTTCGCGCCACCACAGGGAATACTCGCTCTGCAGCGCCGTCACCGGCTGCACCGCGTGGGCGCGGCGGATGGTGTCCACCCCCGCCTCCGACATGCCGAAGTGCCGCACCTTGCCCGCCTGGATCAGGTCCTTCACGGTGCCCGCCACATCCTCGATGGGCACCTTGGGGTCCACCCGGTGCTGGTAGAAGAGGTCGATGTGGTCGGTCCTGAGGCGCTTCAGCGCCGCGTCGGCCACGTTGCGGATGTTCTCCGGCCGGCTGTCCTGGCCTTGGTTAGCGCGGCCTCCCGGGAAGCCGAACTTGGTGGCGATCACCACCCGCTGGCGCAGCGGCGCGAGCGCCTCGCCCAGCAGCTCCTCGTTGAGGAAGGGACCGTAAGCCTCCGCCGTGTCGAAGAAGGTCACGCCGAGGTCCACCGCCTGGTGCAGGAGCTTCACCATCTCCTGCTTGTCCGGCGCCGGACCGTAGGCATAGCTCATGCCCATGCAGCCCAGGCCCAAGGCCGAGACTTCGAGACCGCTCTTGCCGAGTTTGCGTTTCTGCATGGCCGCCTCTTTCCACCACCGAGCCTTCCAGGCTACCACTCCGCCGCGACGGGCGTAACGCGTTACATGGCTCGGTAAAATGCCGCGCCCCCGGCGGCGGCGCTAGAATGGCGGGCATCCCATGAACATCTATCCCTGGCTCATCCCCGCCTTCTGGCTCGTGTTCATCTTCTACTGGGCCGTCATGGCGTTCGGCACCAAGCGCACCCTCAACCGCTACCCCTGGGGCAAGCAGGTGCTGTTGCGCCTCATCATCGTGCTCGTCGTCCTCATGGCGCTGCGTTTCCCCGGCTCCCGCCGGGCGGTGCGGGTGATGCTGGGCTACCGGCCCGACGAACTCCTGAGTCTCATCGGCACCGTGATCTGCGGCCTGGGCGTGGCCTTCGCCATCTGGGCGCGCACCGTGCTGGGGCGCAACTGGGGCATGCCCATGTCCCATAAGCAGGACCCGGAGCTCGTCACCGGCGGGCCCTACGCCTACGTGCGCCACCCCATCTACACCGGCGTCCTC
>DASYZF010000187.1:0-2014 GCA_035946515.1 Gammaproteobacteria bacterium
GTGTACTCGGGCTTGTGCTTGCCACGAAGACGGCGCGCGATCTCGGTGGACAGGCGGCCCAGGGTCTTGCCGGTCGCATCCACGATGTACCAGTCGCGCTTAACGGTTTCATTCTTGGCGTAGAACGTCTTCATGGGACCCGAAACTCCAGAAGGGACATCGAAAAGAGCCGGCAATCTTACCGGGGAGACCCTTGTTTTTCAAGCGCTTAGCTGACAAAAGCACCACCCGAGTCACTCCCGGGCAGAGGGCATTTAGACTGTGAAATCAGGCGCTTAAAGGCCGCCCGCGTCAGATTTTGAGTCGCTGGACGATCCGGCCATTAAGGAGATGTTCGGTCACGATCTCGTCTATGTCGTCCTCGTCCGCGTAGGTGTACCAGACCTCTTCCGGGTAGACCACCGCGATGGGCCCCTCGCTGCAGCGGTCCATGCAGCCGGCCTTGTTGACCCGGACCCCGCCGGGACCGGCGATCCCGAGGGCCTTCACCTTCTTCTTGGCGTAGTCCCGCAGGGCGTCGGCCCCATGGTCCTGGCAGCAGGGCGAGCCGTCGTCCCGCTTATTGGTGCAGAAGAAGATATGGTGCTTGTAATAGGACATGGGGCCGCTGAAGGGATGGGAAAGTGTCGATTCCATTCTACTCCCGGGGCCATATGACCGCTTATGATGCAGCCCATGGCACGCCCCGCCCCGGACTTCCCCCTGGCCGACGCCGACCGCTGCGTCAAGTGCGCCCTGTGCCTGCCCCACTGCCCCACCTATAGAGTGAGCCAGGACGAGGGCGAGTCGCCCCGGGGCCGCATCGCCCTGATGCAGGGTCTCGCCACCGGCGTCCTGGAGGCGACGCCGCGGCTCGCGGCCCACCTCGACCACTGCCTCGCCTGCCGCGCCTGCGAAGCGGTGTGTCCGGCGGAAGTGCCCTACGGCCGGCTCATCGACGCCGCGCGCCTGGAACTTCGCCGTCGCGGCCACGGCGAGCCCGGGAGCGCCCGGCTCTTCGCCCTGTTCATGCGCGGCCGCTTCCTGCGGCGCCTGTTCCATCGGCTGCTGTGGCTCTCAGGCCGCCTGAAGCTCACGGCGCTCATGGGGCGCATCGGCCCGGCCTCCCTGCGCCGCCGACTCTCGCTCCTGCCCCTCGTCATGCGGCCCAAGGCCTGGCGCGAGGTCTACACCTCCCGCGCCGCCACGGGCGAGAAGGCGTCCCTGTTCCTGGGCTGCGTCGCGGACATCAGCCAGCCCCAGGTCACCGCCGCCGCCATCGGCGTGCTCAACGCCCTCGGCGTCGAAGTCGCTCTGCCCCGCGCCCAGGGCTGCTGCGGCGCCCTGGACCAGCACGCGGGCCGCCGGGGGGAAGCGCTGCATCTCGCCCGCTCGAACCTGGCGGCGTTCTCCGGCAGCACCGTGGTGCTGGGCACCGCCAGCGGCTGCCTCGCCACCGTCAAGGATTACCCGGACATCGTCGGTGGCGCGGCCACGGACTTCTCCGCCCGGGTCATGGACGTGAGCCAGTTCATCGCCGGCCACAAGCGCTTCCCCAAGATCCTCTTCGAGCCCTGGAAGGCGAAGGTGCTGGTGCAGACCCCCTGCACCCTGCGCAACGTGCTCAAGACCGGTGCCACGGTGCCGGAATTGCTGCACCACATCCCGAAGCTGGAAGTCTTGAGCCTGCCGGCCTCGCTCGGCTGCTGCGGTGCCGCCGGCAGCTACATGCTCACCCAGCCGGAGCAGGCAGACGCCTTCGCCGCGGAGTTCGTGGCGGCCATCGCGAAACAGAAGCCCGACGTGCTGGTGAGCTCCAACGTGGGTTGCGCCATGCACCTTAAGGCCGCCCTGCGGCGCCAGGGGCTCGACATCCCCGTGATGCACCCGGTGGAAGTGCTCTCCAAGCAGCTCCCCGAGGCGCTCTACCGGCCGGTCTGATCCCGCCGCGGTCCAGGACTGAAGCATGAGGAAATTCAGGCTCTACCAGGTGGATGCGTTCACACGGCGGCGTTTCAGCGGCAATCCCGCCGGC
>DASYZF010000188.1:0-6105 GCA_035946515.1 Gammaproteobacteria bacterium
ACAAAGATCAGAGCCCTGGGCCGGTCACGGGACTTGGCGCGGCAGTGATAGTGGACTGGTCAGCGATCAACTCGTGCATCATCGCCGCGTATCGGTCTTGACCCTCGGCTTGATGACCGTAGGCATCCATCTTTCCCGCCATGGCGGCATATAGAGTCTGGATACGGTCGCTGGGCGTCGGGTGAGTCGCCAGCAGGAGTTGCACGGCGTTGCTGTCCGGATCGAAGCTATCGAGGGTCTCGAGCACCGAAAGCAGCGCATAAGGATCGTAGCCGGCGCGGGCGGCCAGCACCACGCCGCGGCGGTCTGCTTCGTACTCGTCGTCCTTGTCCAGGCCGCGCGAATAGAGGTCCTTGGAGGCACCCGTCACGGTGTCGAAGAGCTTGGAGTTCTGGCCGCGGAGTTCCATGGCAACGTCCGCCGCCTGCTTGCCCAGGTCCAGGCGCGCCGCCTTCTGCAGGGCGCGCAGGTGGTGCCGCATCACCACGTGGGAGATCTCGTGGCCGAGGACGCCCGCGAGCTCGGCTTCGTTGTGCAGGCGCAGGAGCAGCCCGCTGGTCACGAACACATAGCCGCCCGGCGCGGCGAAGGCATCCACGGCATCGGTGTCGAGCACCGCGAAGTGCCAGGGTAACGCGGCGCGTTCGCTCTGGGAGGCGACCCACATCCCGACCTTGTTGACGTAGTCCTGGATCGCAGGGTCGGCCAGCGGCTTGGCACCGCCCAAGATCACCGCCGAGGCGTCCGCGCCGATGGCCTCTTCCTGTTCCGGTGTGGCTTCGCCCATGGCCTTCTTCACGGTGCTGAATAGGCTGCCAAGATCGATGGCCTGGACGCCGCCCATCGGCAGGATCGCCAGGCATGCCGCGATGCCCGCGACCCCAATCAGCAACGTCGCCGGGCGCCTCATGGCTGCTGCTCCTTGTCGTCTCCCAAGTAGTCGACCTTTACCGCTTTGAGACCCAGCGCCTGCGCGAAGGCTGAGGCATTCGCGGGGTCTACGGCATACGCCCCGATGGCCGATACTGCCGCGGGTGCGGGGGTGGCGTTCTCAATCGTGCCGGTGTTCAGCCCGCGCACGCCCAGCGTGGCGGTGGTGCCGCCGGCCCCGGTGCGCCCGCTTTCGAACAGGTCAAACCAACTCGTGCCCCAGGTGGTTCCGGTGGCATTGTGGGCGAACTTGATGGCGGTCATGACTAGCCAACCACTCTGCCCCTGGGCGGTGCGCACCTCATACCAGCCCCCGGAGCGGGTGCTGACGTCCAAGTCCGTGTTGGCCGCCAGGTTTGCAACCGCCTTGGCGTCTGAAGCCGGTGCCGCGTTGAGCAGGGTGGCGACCACCGTATGCGCGCGGCTCATCGCCGCAACGCATACCGTGGCCGCAATCGCCGCCGCTGCGGCGGCGAGAGGCAGTTTTCTCAGGCGCCTGGCGCTTGGCTTGTCTGCCGCGCTCACCAGCGGTAGCCCCCTACCACGAACAGCGTGTCGCTGCTGCTGCCGGACTGGCTCTGGTGCCGGTATTGGCCGCCGAAGTAGTAGCTTGGTTTATTCGGGTGCTGGATCCAGGTCAACTGGAGATTGAGGCTGTTGCCGCCCACCGGAGAGCTCGAGCTGGACGAGGAACTGCCACCCTGGCTGGTGCCGTAGAAGTCCCACTCATAACTGTCGAGAATCATCCACTTGATGCCGTAGACGATGAGCGAGCTGCTGCTGGTGGAGGAGAATCCGGACGTGGATACGGCGGTGGATTGCTCCTCGGCGGTGATGAACCCCGAGATCGCCCCCAGGGTCGGGTGGAATTCCGCGTGTGCGCCGACGCCGGCGGAAAAGATGCCGAGGGACAAGGTGTTGCCGCCGACAGTCCCGGCGCCGGCGAGCACGGCTCCCTGCGCATCGAAATATTTGCCGGCATCGAAGAGCTTGTCGAAACCGTAGGACCCGTCCCCACCGAGCATCGTGATGGTATCGGTCTCGGATGATGAGCCCCCCGTGCCGGTCGGGACCGTGTTCTTGAGCGACATCAGTCCCGCCTGCCCCTCAGCGTAGGTGTAACTGATGTAGTTGTCTGGCTGGTCATCCGCGTAAGCCATGAACGGGGCCGACGCGAGGAATACGGCCACCAGGGAGAGCAACGCCAGTCTCGCGAGTTTCATAGAGCCTCCTCAGGTTTTGGTTTTTCTGTACATGCGAACTCCGTCCAAAAGCGGCTGTGTCGGCGTGCATGGCGTCGCACTCAGACACCATGCGCGCCGGGGTATCGAAACGACGTTATCTGAACCCCCCGGCGGAACCGGCAACCACCCCGTGTGATCCCTAGATGAAACACGATCAACGAGTGCCATTTGTCCTGAGCTCGATGGCTTGCTAATGATTCATGACGGCGAGATCCGCCACGTCAGCGGGCAGCGTTATCCGCGTACAGCCGCTCGAACAGTCGATGGAATCGTCGGCCTTATGACAACATGGAAATGCGGCGCGGCGCCCGCATGCCCCACGTGCAAGTCCTGAATGCAAAATTGGGCGCAAAAATCCCAACCCGGACCGTCGCCGAAGCGCTATCTAGAGGGGGTTAAGGTGGAGACGGCTGTCTGTATGTGTCGTTTAAGCGACGTATCAGCGCGCGCCTTGACAACCTGCGCACGCTGGTCCAATCATTTTTCCATAATAACCACCGTATCCACACGGTCGTGGCGTGGAGGTGGACGCGATTAGGGGGGCATATGGCAGCGATCGATGGCATCGCCGTGGGCGAGTGTAATGGGGTTCCACGGATACAAACGCGCTTCGGCACCCAGACTGAATTGTACATGCGGCAAGCACCCCAGCTCATCGGGGGCAGGCGTGAGAACTACATCTTTGAACAGCACGTGGTGCCGCCTGGAGATCTGCCGGCTCACAGCTTCGACGATCACATGTTCCTACTTCCGATAAGCGCTACCGCCACACCTTTTCGCAGCAAACTGAACGGGAAGCAGGTGACAGGGCTGCTGGAGCCCATGCGGTTTCGCTTCCTGGCTGCCGGTGACTCGCTCCAGACGGCATGGGACGCGCCGATCGCGAGCGTCCTCGTCGCGATAAGCCCTGGATTTCTTGCGCGCATCACGCACAGCGAATATACCGGCGTCGGGGCGAACCTTGTTTCCAGGATCGAGGCGCACACCAACCCGACACTGTTGCATCTGACGATGGCATTGAGGTCGTTCCACGAGTCAGGGATGCTTGCTGGCACTCTGTTCGAGCAGTGCCTGGTCTCGGCGATAGGCATGCAGATCCTGGCAAGCTACGGTGATCGTGCCGCCGCTCGCCTGCCGGTCACCGCCAAGGTCAAACCGCTGCTGCGCTGGAAGCTGGCCCGCGTCGAGCAGTACATACAGGACAATCTTGGCGGCGACATCAATTTGAGCGGAATAGCCGCTTGCGTGCATCTGAGCCCGCATCAGCTCACCCGGGCGTTCCGCGCGGCAACCGGCAAGACGCTTTGGCAGCATGTGCTCGAGTGCCGCGTGCAGACTGCCACCCTCATGCTTCGTCGGGATACCGGCCGGCCTCTTGGCGAGGTGGCCCAGGCCTGCGGGTTCGAGAGCTATTCGCAGTTCGTGGCGGCGTTTGTAAAGTTCACGGGACAGCTGCCCAGTCACTATCGCCGCCGGTTACCGACGATGCCTGGTTCTTGATGTGGAAGTTTATCAATTGGAGTACAAGTTGCCGCGCCGCTAGCGAGCCGTGCTCCAGAGGTCGCCGGCACGAGCGCCGGTCGACGGCTTGCCGCTTCGCCACGCGCCCGGCTTCGCTTGCGGTCCAGGGCATACATCCTTGTATGTCCGTCCGAGGCCGTGCCTCGGACCCCTGAGCGCTCAATAAGAAGTCATGGAATACGGCCGGCTCGCGGGCTCCGTGGCCCAGAGCTTGTTGGGGGTCCCGCGCATGACGAAGCGCAGGGTGCCACCGGCCATGATCTGCTGGTGGGTGATGTAGCTCAGCTTCAGCATCCTACCATCGAGGATCACCGAACCCACGTACGGGTGGTCCTTGTCCAGGTCCTCGGCGGTGATGGTGAAGGTCTTGCCGTTGGGCAGATGCAGCACCGCCTTGTCCACGAAGGGCCGCCCGATCACGTACTGGTTGCTTGCGGGCGCGACCGGATAGAAGCCGAGCGCCGTGAACACGAACCAGGCGGACATCTGGCCGCAGTCGTCGTTGCCGGAGAGGCCGTCCGGGGTCGGCGCGTACTGGCTGTCCATGATCTGCTTCAGGCGCTCCTGGGTGCGCCAGGGCTGGCCGGCGTAGTCGTATAGATAGGCGATGTGGTGGCTGGGCTCGTTGCCGTGGGCGTAGTAGCCGATGAGTCCCGAGATGTCCTCCACGTTGGCGAACTCCTTCGGGTCCACCTTGGTGTCGAACACGGCGTCGAGCTTATCCACCAGCTGGCTGGCGCTGCCGAGCCCGTTGATGAGGCCGCCGATGTCCTGGGGTTCGTACCAGGAGTACTGCCAGGCGTTGCCCTCGGTGTAGTCGCTGCCGTAACCCACGGCGGCGGGGTCGAAGGGCTCGTTGAAGCTGCCATCGGTCTTCTTGGCGCGGATGAAGCCGGTCTTGGGGTCGAAGACGTTGCGCCAGTTCCGGGCGCGCTTGTAGAAGGTCTTGGCGGTGCCGGCGTCGCCGGCGGCTTCCGCCATGCGGGCGATGGTCCAGTCGTCGAAGGCGTACTCCACGGTCTTGGAGGCCGCTTCCTTCTCCTTGTCGATGGGCACGTAGCCGAGCTGCATGTAGTACTGGAGGCCGTCGTAGGGCCCGTAGGTGGCCGTATCCTTCATTGCCTTCAAGGCGTCCTTCACGGAGTAGCCGCGGATGCCCTTCATGTAGGCGTCGGCGATCACCGCCACCGCGTGGTAACCGATCATGCACCAGGTCTCGAGGCCCGCGTAGGACCACACCGGCAGCATGCCGTAGGGGCTCTCCTGCTGGAAGGCGATGAGGGAGTTCACCACATCGTCGGTGCGCTTCGGCGGCTGGATGATCGTCAGCAGCGGATGCTCGGCCCGGTAGGTGTCCCAGAGGGAGAAGGTGGAATAGAAGTCGAAGCCCTTGGCCTGATGCACGGCGTTGTCCGGACCCCGATAGCGGCCGTCCGCGTCCATGTCGAGGGTCGGAGCGAGCATCACGTGGTAGAGGGAGGTGTAGAAGCTCTTCGTCATGTCCGGGTCGGCCTGCACCTCGATCACGTCGAGGACCTTGCGCCAGTCGGCCGCCGCCGCCGCGCGCACCGCGTCGAAGTCCCAGCCCTTCACGTCGCTGTCCAGGTTCAGGATGGCGTTGTCCTCGCTCACCGGGGAGATGGCCACCTTCACCAGCAGCGGCTTGTCCTTCAAGGCGCCGAAGTCGAACTGGCCTTCGAGGGCCTTACCCTCAATCTGGGCGCGCTCGGTGGGCGTGTCCGCTGCGGGCGTGGCGAAGCCCTTGTAGTCCAGGTTCTCTTCCCGGTCATAGAGGGCGTGGCCCTGCAGCGGCTCCGAGAAGCGCATGGCGAAGTAGAGCTGCCGGCCCGGGGCCCAGCCGCGGGTCTCCCGGAAGCCGGTGACGGTGCCGTCGGGCCGCACCCGGATGCGGGACCAGAGCACCTTGCCCGGGTAGTCGTAGATGCTGGAGCGCATGTCGAGCAGCACGTGGGCGGGTGTGCCCGCGGGGAAGGTGTAGCGGTGCCAGCCCACGCGGCGGGTGGCGGTGAGCTCGGCGCGGATGCCGTAGTCGGAGAGCGTCACCGCGTAGTAACCCGGCTCGGCTTGCTCGCTGCCGTGGTCGAAGCGCGAGCGATAACCGCTCAGGGGCTTGTCCGCCTCGCCCGGGTCGAGCCGCACGTCGCCGGCGATGGGCATGATGAGCACGTCGCCGAGATCCGAGTGGCCGGTGCCGGAGAAGTGGGTGTGGGAGAAGCCCAGGATGGTGGTGTCGGCATAGCGGTAACCCGCCGCCCACTTGTAGCCCTGGTGGAAGCTATGATGGTCCGTGTCGGGGCTCAGCTGCACCATGCCGAAGGGCACGGTGGCGCCGGGATAGGTGTGACCGCCCTCGCCGGTGCCGATGAAGGGATCCACCGCCGCGTAGGCC
>DASYZF010000189.1:0-2155 GCA_035946515.1 Gammaproteobacteria bacterium
CTCGTGATCCTGTCACTTCTGGCCGACAAGCCGCGTCATGGTTACGAGATCATCAAAGACGTGGAGGAGCGCTCCGGCGGCTTCTATAGCCCCAGCCCCGGCGTGGTGTATCCGGCCCTCACTTACCTGGAGGAGATCGAGTACGCCACGGTGGAAGTGGAGGGCGCCAAGAAGCGCTACCACATCACCGCCGCGGGCCGTGCCCATCTCGACGCCAACCGCGCCGCGGCCGACGCCATCCTGGCGCAGTTCGACTGGGTGAGCTGCCGCATGGACGACGTGCGCGAGGCCTTCGACGACGGCGAGGCGGGACAGGGCGACGACCGGCATGCCCTGCACCGGGAGTTCCACCGCGTGCGCCAGGAGTTCAAGAACGCGGTGCGCAGCCGCATGCGCGCCGGCGCCGAGGAGCAGCAGCGGGTGCTCGAGATCCTGAAGCGCGCCCTGGCGGAGATACACAAGAAATAGACCGAGAGGAGCCCTCATGAACCTCAACCTGGCACCTATGCTGCTGCTCCAGTGGCTGCACGTGATCGCCGGCCTGGTATGGGCCGGCGGCTACGTGGTGGCGGGCTATCTCCTGCCGCGCGCCATGCTGGGCCGGCCGGTACCCGCGGCCCGCGCGGTCTACGACCCTTTCAACCGGATAGCCCAGCCCGTGATGGTCGCGGCCGGTCTCACGGTGCTCGTGGCCGGGGTGCTCAGGGGCACGGTCTTCGGTCCGGTGCGTTCGCTGGCTGCCGCCTTCGACACGCCCTATGGGCTTACCTGGGTGCTGGCGCTGGCACTCACCGTGACGCTCCTGGTCCACTCGGGCCGCTGGTACCGCCGCCTGCCCGAGCTCATCTGGAACGGCGACTTCAAGCGCGGCGAGGTGCGCGCCCGGGTTGACCGGCAGGGGCTCGCGAGCCTCACGGTGTTCTCAGGCATGTTGGCCTGCATGGTGCTGATGCGTTTCGGGCTCTGAGCCGAAGAGGTGCCGCCTTCCCATGAGTGAAGCTCTCGCCATCCCGGCGCCGCAGAAGCGCTGGCAGGATTCCCCCTGGCTCATCGCGCCGGTGGTGGCGCTCGCCGCCTTCATGGAGGTGCTGGACATCTCCATCGCCAACGTGGCCTTGAACCACATCGCCGGGTCCATGGCCGCGAGCCAGGACGAGTCCACCTGGGTGCTGACCTCCTACCTCGTGACCAACGCGGTGGTGCTGCCCATCAGCGGCTGGATGTCCGAGTACTTCGGCCGCAAGCGTTTCTTCATGGCCTGCATCATGGGCTTCACCCTGAGCTCGCTGCTCTGCGGCACGGCGCCGAGCCTGGCCCTGCTGGTGGTGTTTCGCGCCGTGCAGGGCTTCACCGGCGGCGGTCTGCAGCCCGTCTCCCAGGCGATCCTGGCCGACAGCTTCCCGCCGGAGAAGCGCGGCATGGCCTTCGCCTTCTACGGGCTCGCGGTGGTGTTCGCCCCGGCCATCGGCCCGACCCTGGGCGGCTGGATCACCGACAACGCCTCCTGGCGCTGGGTGTTCCTGATCAACATCCCGGTGGGCGTGCTGCTGCTGTTCCTGGTGAGCATCTTCGTGCACGACACGCCCGACGCCGAGGCGGCGCGCCGCCAGCGCCACAGCCAGGGGATCACGGTGGACTATCTGGGTTTCAGCCTGCTGGCGCTGGGCCTGGGCTGCCTGCAGGTGGTGCTGGACAAGGGCGAGCGGGACGACTGGCTGAGTTCGAACTTCATCCTGCTGCTCTCCCTGGCCTCGGCCGCGGGACTGGTGCTGTTCGTGCTGCGCGAACTCAAGGCCAAGGAACCCATCGTGGACTTCCGGCTGCTCAAGAACCGCAACTTCGCCGTGGCCAACCTGCTGATGTTCATCCTGGGCTTCGTGCTGCGGGCCAGCACCCAGTTGATCCCCGAGTTCGTGCAGACCTCGCTCGGCTACACCGCCACCGACGCGGGCCTGGTGCTCTCGCCCGGAGGGCTCGCGCTGGTGTTCTTCATGCCGGTGATGGGCAAGCTCGCCTCGAAGGTGGACTCGCGGTGGCTGGTGATGTTCGGCCTCACGGTTTCGGGCGGCGCCCTGCTCTACATGACCAACTTCGACCTGCAGGTGGACTACGGGACCATCGCCCTGTCGCGCCTGGTGCAGGCGCTCGGGCTCGC
>DASYZF010000190.1:0-4923 GCA_035946515.1 Gammaproteobacteria bacterium
GCCGTCATCACCGTGCCGGCCTACTTCAACGATTCCCAGCGCCAGGCCACCAAGGACGCCGGCAAGATCGCCGGCCTCGACGTGAAGCGCATCATCAACGAGCCGACCGCGGCCGCGCTCGCCTACGGCATGGACAAGGTGCAGGGCGACCGCAAGATCGCCGTGTATGACCTCGGCGGCGGCACCTTCGACATCTCCATCATCGAGATCGCGGAAGTGGACGGCGAGCACCAGTTCGAGGTGCTGTCCACCAACGGCGACACCTTCCTGGGCGGCGAGGACTTCGACAAGCGCATCATCGACTTCATCGCCGAGGAGTTCCGCAAGGAGCAGGGCATCGACGTGCGCACCGATCCGCTCGCCATGCAGCGCCTCAAGGAGGCGTCTGAGAAAGCCAAGATCGAGCTCTCCTCGAGCCAGCACGCCGAGGTGAATCTGCCGTACATCACGGCCGACGCCTCCGGCCCGAAGCACCTGAACGTGAAGCTCACCCGCGCCAAGCTGGAAGCGCTGGTCGGCGACCTGATCCAGAAGACCATCGAGCCCTGCCGCACGGCGATGAAGGACGCGGGCCTCTCGGCCTCGGAGCTGCACGACGTGATCCTGGTGGGCGGCCAGACCCGCATGCCCAAGGTGCAGGAGACGGTGAAGGAGTTCTTCGGCAAGGAGCCGCGCAAGGACGTGAACCCGGACGAAGCGGTCGCCGTGGGCGCCGCCATCCAGGCCGGCGTGCTCAAGGGCGACGTGAAGGACGTGCTGTTGCTCGACGTGACCCCGCTCTCGCTCGGCATCGAGACCCTGGGCGGCGTCATGACCAAGCTCATCGAGAAGAACACCACCATCCCCACCAAGGCGTCGCAGACCTTCTCGACCGCCGAGGACAACCAGACCGCGGTCA
Organism: Gammaproteobacteria bacterium; assembly: GCA_035946515.1. Lineage (GTDB taxonomy): Bacteria > Pseudomonadota > Gammaproteobacteria > Natronospirales > REEB76 > DASUBN01. The sequence continues at coordinate 899 of DASYZF010000190.1, forward strand.
CGGTGCACGTGCTGCAGGGTGAGCGCGAGATGGCGCGGGACAACAAGTCCCTGGGCCGCTTCGACCTCTCGGACATCCCGTCGGCCCCGCGCGGCGTGCCGCAGGTGGAAGTGAGCTTCGACATCGACGCCAACGGCATCCTCAACGTGTCCGCCAAGGACAAGGCCACGGGCAAGGCGCAGTCCATCGTCATCAAGGCCTCCTCGGGCCTCTCGGATGAGGAGATCAAGCGCATGGTGAAGGACGCCGAAGCCCACGCTGAGGAAGACCGCAAGCTGCGCGAGCTCGTGGATGCCCGCAACCAGGCGGACAGCCTGGTGCATGCATCGCAGAAGACCCTCACCGAGCTCGGCGAGAAGGTCACGGGCGAGGAGCGCGCGGCGGTGGAAGCCGCCGTCAGCGACCTGAAGGATGTCCTCAAGAAGGACGACAAGGCCGCCATCGAGGCCAAGACCCAGGCCCTGGCCCAGGTCTCCGGTAAGCTGGCGGAGCGACTCTATGCCGCCAAGGCGGAGAACGCCTCGGCCGGCGGCGCCGAGCAGCCCCAGTCCAAGGGCAACGGCAAGGACGACGTGGTGGACGCGGAGTTCGAAGAGGTCAAGGGCGACAAGAAGTAAGACCCCGCCGCTTAGGTGAGTGTCAGAATGCGCCGGAGTCTCGTCTTGCACGGGCTCCGGCGCGATACTGTTAAGGCCGACGGGAGGATCAATGAACAAGGGCCGGTTGGAAGCGTTCAGTGACGGCGTGTTCGCCGTCATCATCACCGTCATGGTGCTGGAGATGAAGGTGCCCCAGGGCGCCTCGCTGGATGCGCTTGTCCCCGTGCTGCCCGTGTTCCTGGTCTACCTGCTGAGCTTCGTGAACGTGGGCATCTATTGGAACAATCACCACCACATGCTGCACGCCGTGGAGCGGGTGGACGGCCGCGCGCTGTGGGCCAACCTGCACCTCCTGTTCTGGCTCTCCCTCATGCCGTTCACCACGGGCTGGATGGGAGAGAACCATTTCGCGGCGCTGCCCACCGCCATCTACGGCGTGGTGTTGCTGATGGCGGGTTGTGCCTACACCTTGCTGCAGATGGCGCTGGTGGCGGCGGATGCCGGCCGCAAGACCCTGTCCCGGGCCCTGGGCCGGGACCTGAAGGGCAAGCTCTCGGTGGCGGCGTACTCCTGCGCCGTGCCCCTCGCGTTCGTGAACCAGTGGATAGCCGACGCCTTGTACGTGGCCGTGGCCCTCATGTGGATCGTGCCTGACCGGCGCATCGAGAAGGTGCTGGCGGCATGAGCAAGCGCGACTACTACGAAGTCCTGGGCGTGAAACGGGATGTGACGGAGGCCGACATCAAGAAGGCCTACCGCCGGCTCGCCATGAAGCATCACCCCGACCGCAACCCCGGCGACAAGAAGGCCGAGGAGCACTTCAAAGAAGCCAAGGAAGCCTACGAGGTCCTGAGCGACGCGAAGAAGCGCGCCACCTACGACCAGTTCGGCCACGCGGGCGTCGACGCCCACGCCGCGGGTGCCCGCGGTCCGAGCGGGGCGGGCTTCGATCCCAACGACGTGTTCGGGGACATCTTCGGCGATGTGTTCGGGGACATCTTCTCCGGCGGCCGTCGCGGCCAGGGCCCGCGGGTCTTCCGCGGCGCGGACCTGCGCTACGGCCTGACCCTCACATTGGAGCAGGCGGTGTTCGGCGACACCATCACCCTCAAGGTGCCCACGCTCGTGGCCTGCGGGGTCTGCCACGGCAGCGGTGCCAAGAAGGGTACCGAGGCCCAGACCTGCACCACCTGCGGCGGACGCGGCCAGGTGCGCATGCAGCAGGGCTTCTTCACGGTGCAGCAGCCCTGCCCACGCTGCCACGGCCGCGGCAAGATCATCTCCGACCCCTGCACGAACTGCCATGGCCAGGGCCGGGTGGAGGAGGAGAAGACCCTCTCCGTGAAGGTGCCGGCGGGTGTGGACAACGGCGACCGCATCCGGCTCTCGGGCGAGGGCGAGGCGGGCCCCAACGGCGGCCCGGCGGGGGATCTCTACGTGGAGATCAACGTCAAACCCCACGCCATCTTCGAGCGCGATGGCGCGGACCTGGCCTGCGAGGTGCCGGTGTCCTATGCCACCGTGGCGCTCGGCGGCGAGATCGAGGTGCCGACCCTGGATGGGCGCGTGACCCTCAAGATCCCCGCCGAGACCCAGACCGGCAAGGTGTTCCGGTTGCGCGGCAAGGGCGTCAAGCCCGTGCGCGGCGGCAGCCAGGGCGATCTCCTCTGCCGGATTGAAGTGGAGACGCCGGTGCATCTCGGCAAGGAGCAGAAAGAGCTGCTCAAGAAGCTGGACGCTTCCATGACCGCGGACGGCGGCAGGCATTCGCCGCGCCAGCATTCCTGGCTGGAAGGCGTGAAGAAATTCTTCGAGAAAGTCCATTGAACGCGCAGCCGGTACGCGTCGCTCTGCTCGGCGCCGGCGGCCGCATGGGGGCGACGGTGCTGGAGGCCGCCTCCGGCCGCCACGACGTGAAGCTCACGGCCGTCTTGGTGCGCGCCGACAGCCCGCTCGTGGGCCAGGAGAGCCATGGCTTGCGCTATAGCAGCGATCTCAAGGCCGCGGTGGAGGGCTGCGATGTGCTGCTGGATTTCTCCATGCCCGAGTCCACCGCCCAGGCCCTCAAGGCCTGCCTCGCCGCCAAAAGGCCCCTGGTGACGGGCGTCACGGGCATGGACACGGGCTTGAAGGCTGAGCTGCAGGCGGCCGGCAAGAGCATCCCGGTGCTGGCGACCCCCAACATGAGCCTCGGAGTGGCGCTGCTCACGCGCATGGCGGAGCAGGCGGCAAAGGTCCTGGGTGCCGAGTTCGACGTGGAGATCCACGAAGCTCACCACAAGCATAAGAAGGATGCCCCCTCGGGCACGGCCCTCGCCCTGGGCGAGACCATCGCCCGGGCCCGGGACATCCCGGCGCCGGGCAAAGGCCACGACCGCGGCGGCGTGCGCGCCCCCGGCAGCATCGGCTTCTCGGTACTGCGGGCAGGTGACATAGTCGGGGAGCACACGGTGCTCTTCGCCGGTGCCGGTGAGCGCCTCGAACTCAGCCACCGCGCCCAGAGCCGCCTCGGCTTCGCCCAAGGAGCGCTCGGCGCGGCCCGCTGGATCGCCGGCCGGCCGGCCGGGGTCTACCAGCTGGCCGACACCCTCACGCCCTGATTCCTGCGCCGCTCCTGTCCGGGGAGTGGACGCTGCCGGCGCACATCCGTTAAAATTCCGGGAATCAGAAAGCACGAGGGTACCTTGGAACATCCAGCCATCCTGGCACTCGAGGACGGTACGGTTTTCCGGGGTATTTCCATTGGGGCGGCGGGGAAGACGGTGGGGGAGGTGGTGTTCAACACCGCCATGACCGGCTACCAGGAAATCCTCACCGACCCGTCCTACGCCCGCCAGCTCGTCACGCTCACCTATCCCCACATCGGCAACACCGGCGTCAACGCCGCGGACCGCGAGTCCGCCAAGGCGATGGCCGCGGGGCTCATCATCCGCGACCTGCCGCTCGCCATGAGCAACTGGCGCGCCGAGCAGACACTCTCCGATTACCTGAAGCACGAAGGCCTCACGGCCATCGCCGGCATCGACACCCGCAAGCTCACGCGCCTGCTGCGCAGCAAGGGCGCCCAGAACGGCTGCGTCATGGCGGGCGACTCCGTGGACGAGGCGGCAGCGCTCAAGGAAGCGCGCGCCTTCCCGGGCCTGAAGGGCATGGACCTCGCCAAGGTGGTGAGCTGCGCCAAGCCCTACGACTGGCACGAGGGCGGCTGGCGGCTCGAGACCGACAGCAACTCCGCCGTGAAGGGCGGCCGTTTCCACGTGGTGGCCTACGACTACGGCATCAAGTACAACATCCTGCGCATCCTCGCGGACATGGACTGCCGGGTGACGGTGGTGCCGGCCACGATGTCTGCCAAGGAAGCGCTGGCCCTGAAGCCAGACGGCCTGTTCCTCTCCAACGGTCCCGGCGACCCTGAGCCCTGCGACT
>DASYZF010000191.1:0-2541 GCA_035946515.1 Gammaproteobacteria bacterium
CGGCCTTGGGCGTTCCGGATGCGGCACGAAGGGTTTGCCGATGGGCCCTAAGCAAGAGAGCACTTCACCTCGCTGGCGCGAGGCCAGGAGCCTGCTGCCGTCGCCCACCGCCTTGTAGAGGCACTCGATCCAGCCGTCCTGTGCTGACACCCGCATCAGCGACATGGGGCGGCGCATGGGCAGGGCGGCGTCGCAGGAGAGGTGGATGAAGCTCCCGGGCAGCGCTTTCGCAGCGCACTTCGGCGCCTTGAGGCGCAGCACGTGCTGCTCCCCGGGGAAATGCTCGTGGGCCAGGATCTCGGCGTCTTCCAGGAAGATGCTGCCGCGGTGGGGCTGGTAGCTCATGGATGCCTTAAGGGTAGAAGCTGTTCAATACCGCCATGCGCACCGCCACCCCGTTGGTGACCTGTTCGCGGATCACGGATTGGCGGCCGTCGGCCACCTCGGGCGCGATCTCCACGCCGCGGTTCATGGGGCCGGGGTGCATGACGATGGCGTTGGGCTTGGCCTTCTTGAGGCGCGCGGCGTCGAGGCCATAGCGCTTGAAATAGGCGCGCTCGCTCGGCACGGCGGCTTTCTGCATGCGTTCCTTCTGGATTCGCAGCATCATCACCACGTCCGCCCCGGCGACGGCCTTGTCGGCGTCGGTGAAGAGCTCGCCGGCGAGTTCGCCCTTCTTGGGGAGCAGGCTCTTGGGGCCGGCCAGGCGGATGTCGCGGGTGCCGAGCGCCGTGAGCGCCTGCACCGCGGAGCGCGCCACGCGCGAGTGCCTGATGTCGCCCACGATGGCGACCGAGAGGTCCGGGAGGTTCGGCTTGTGGCGGCGGATGGTGAAGGCGTCGAGCAGCCCCTGGGTCGGGTGCGAGACGTGGGCCTCGCCCGCGTTCAGCACGTGCACGTGGGCCAGGGCGCGGCGCGCCATGAGTTCCTGCACGCCTTCCTCCTTGTGGCGCACCACGAACACGTCCGCGTTCATGGCCTCGAGGGTGTAGAGCGTGTCCTCCAGGGACTCGCCCTTCACCGCCGAGGACTGGGCGATCTCCAGGTTGAGCACGTCGGCACCGAGGCGCCGGGCCGCGAGCTCGAAGGAGGAGCGGGTGCGGGTGCTGGGTTCGAAGAAGAGGTTCACCACCGTCTTGCCGGCCAGGTGGGTGTGGCGCTTCACGCGCTCGCCGGGCGGCGTGCGGAAGCGCTCGGCCTGGTCCAGGAGCGCCGTCACCGTGGCGCGGCTCAGGCCCTTCAGGGTGAGGAGGTGCTGCAGGCGGCCGCGGGAGTCGAGCTGGATGGCGCTCATGGGCGCGGCCCGCCCGGCTCGGAATTGAACCAGCTCTCCAGGATCACGCAGGCCGCGGCGCCGTCGATGTCGGCGCGGGTGATGCGGCGTCGGCCCTGCTGCCGCCGTTCCTTGAGCGCGGCCTCGGCTTCCCGGGATGAGAGGCGTTCATCCACGGTATGCACGGGCAACGGGAAGCGTTCGGCGAGGTCTTGTGCGAAGTGGCGGGCTTTATGGGTCATTTCCTGCTCGCTTAGGTCCATATTATATGGCAGGCCCACCACCAGCGCCGCCGGGCGCCATTCCCGCACCATCCGTCCCAGCGCCTCCCAGTCCGGTTCCCCGTCCCGGACCGCCACCACCCCGAGGGGCGAGGCGCTCTTGGTCACGCTCTGGCCCACGGCCACGCCGATGCGTTTCAGGCCGAAGTCGAAGCCAAAAACAGTCTGGGGAGGTTCCTGCGGCATATGAGCATTATGGCAGCACAGGGATGTGATGCCCGCGAATCAAGCACGCAAGTGCTTGATTCGCGGGTGAGCGGCGGAGCCGCGAACGCCCGGTAGGGATGCCGGGCTGGGCTTTCCGTGGAGCAGGAGCGGAACGGAAAGCGAGTACGGGCCCTTTCCCTCCGGGCTCCTGCCCTCGGGAAAGTCCAGCCGCACATCCCTGTGCGGCGTTCGTGGCGGTGCCACGAACCCCAACCCGCCGAGTGCAAAAGCCCAAGGATGGGCTTTTGCAAAAATTCACGCATGGCCGGCGTCGCCCGAGAGCAGGGCCAGGTCGACGCCGATGAGCTTGGCCGCCGCTTGCCAGCGCTGTTCCACCGGCGTCTCGCAGATGAGGCGGGCATCGGCCGGGGCCGACAGCCAGGAGTTGCTCTTGAGCTCCTCCTCCAGCTGCCCCGCGCTCCAGCCGGCGTAGCCCAGGGCCACGAAGGCATGTTTCGGGCCCGAGCCTTGCGCCAGCGCCGCCAGCACGTCCCGGGAGGTGGTCACGCCCAGTTGCCCGCCCACCTTGAGGGTGGATTCCCAGCTGCCCACGGGTTCGTGGATCACGAAGCCCCGCTCCGGCTGCACCGGTCCGCCGTTGTACACCGGCGTCGTGCCCGTGGCTTCGTCGTGGGCGCTCAAGGAGAGCTGTTTCAGGATGTCGTCCAGCACCACGTTCATGGGCCGGTTGATGATGATGCCGAGTGCGCCCTTGGCGTTGTGCTCGCAGATGAAGGTCACGCTCTCCCGGAAGTTCGGGTCTTCCAGCGTGGGCATGGC
>DASYZF010000192.1:0-3682 GCA_035946515.1 Gammaproteobacteria bacterium
CGCGTGATCCGCATCAAGGACGGCAAGATCGTGGGCGACGCCCTGAACCCGGGCGACCGGCCCAAGCGCGCGGCCCGTGTCTAACCTCTTCGAAAGCTTCCGGGCGGCCATCGCGGCGATCTTCGCTCACAAGCTGCGCAGCATCCTGACCACCTTGGGCATCATCATCGGCGTCATGTCCGTGATCGCCGTGGTGTCGCTGCTGCAGGGCTTCAGCGTGGCGCTGTCCGCGAACTTCAGGGGCATGGGCTCGAACACCGTGTTCGTGACCTCGTACCTGTCGCGGAACGACCGGCTCGCCGGAAAGACCTCCAAGATCACCACCGACGACCTGCTCGCCATCCAGCACGAGGTACCGGGCATCAGCCGCATCACCCCGGTGCTGATCATGGCGTTCCTGAACGGCCAGGTCCAATACCAGGGCCAGATCACCTACTCGCTGATCGCCGGCACCAACTACACCCACGCCCAGAACACCGAGTTCTATCCGGTGGAAGGCCGCTACCTCACCCCGAGCGATGACCTGGCGCACCGGCGCGTGGCGGTGGTGGGCGCGAGCATAGTCAAGGACCTCAACCTGGGGGACCACCCGGAGGGGAAATTCATCCGGATGTACAACCAGTGGTTCAAGGTGATCGGCGTGCTGAAGTCGCTGGGTTCCTTCTTCGGCTTCGATCAGGACTCGCGCATCTACATACCCTACGGCACGGCTCACAGCCTCATCGGTGGCGCGACCAATCCCGACATCCAAGTGGACATGGACATCAACGACATCAAGCAGCTCGACGAGACCAAGGCGCGCATCACCGCCGTGCTGCGCCGGGAGCACCACTTGAAACCCGGACAGGACGACGACTTCAAGATCCAGACCGCGGCCCAGCTTGCCGACAGCATCAACCAGATCTTCAACGTGGCGAGTGCCATCCTTGGCGGCATCGTCAGCATCGCCCTGCTGGTGGGCGGCATCGGCATCATGAACATCATGCTGGTCTCCGTCACCGAGCGCACCCGGGAGATCGGGATACTCAAGAGCCTGGGTGCACGGCGCAGCGATATCCTCATGCAATTCCTCATCGAGGCCGTGAGCCTGTCGCTGCTCGGCGGCCTCATCGGCCTCGTGCTCGGCTACGGCATCGGCCTCATGGTGGTGAAGCTCGTGCCCGCTTTCCAGGGCGCCTACGTGCCCTTCTGGGCCGTGGCCCTCGCCATGGGCTTCTCCATGGGGGTGGGCGTCGTGTTCGGCATCGCCCCGGCGGCGAAAGCCGCCTCCCTCGATCCCATCGAAGCCCTGCGCTACGAGTAGCTATGTATACCCTGCTCGAGAGCCTGCGTTCCGCCTTGCGCGCCATCCGCGCCCACAAGCTCAGGAGCTTCCTCACCACGCTAGGCATCATCATCGGCGTCATGGCGGTGGTCACCATCGTCTCCCTCATCCAGGGCTTCAGCCAGTCCATCAGCAGCCAGTTCGCGGGCTTCGGCGCCGACAGCCTCACCATCACCTCCTACCTGCCTTTCAAGGAGCAGCTGGAAGGCAAGGTGGCGCGCATCACGCCGGACGACATGCTCGCCATCCAGCACGAGGTGCCGGGCATCAGCGGCGTCACCCCCATGCTGCAACTGGGCCAGTTCGGCACCGCCATCCAGTACAAGGGCCTCAGCAACTCCTCCCAGATCATGGGCGTCACCGAGGGTTACGCCACGGTATTCAGCCAGTACCCGGACCAGGGCCGCTTCATCACCCCGGGGGACGACCTCTCCCACCGCCGCGTGGCCGTGATCGGCCAGACCGTGGTGGACAACCTGCACCTGCCCACGGACCCGCTGGGCGAGTATTTCCAGATCGACGGCCAGTGGTTCACGATCGTGGGCCTGCTCCACAAGCAGGGTTCCATCCTGGGCCAGGACCAGGACAACAATGTGCTCATCCCCTACGGCACCGCCCACAGCCTCCTGGGCGGCGCCCGGCAGGAAGACATCGTCATCCAGCTCAAGGTGAACGACACCAGCCAGATGGACGTCACCGCCGACCGCATCAAGGAACTGCTGCGGCGCCGCCACAGGCTCAAACAGACCCAGGATGACGACTTCAAGGTCCAGACCGCGTCCCAGTTCACGGACTCCTTCCGCAGCATCCTCAACATGCTGACGCTGGTGCTGGGCGGCATCGTGGGGGTGTCGCTGCTCGTGGGCGGCATCGGCATCATGAACATCATGCTGGTCTCGGTCACCGAGCGCACCCGGGAGATCGGCATCCTGAAGAGCCTCGGTGCCCGGCGCAGCGACATCCTCATCCAGTTCCTGCTGGAGGCGGTCATGCTCTCCATGCTGGGCGGCATCATCGGCCTCCTGCTCGGTTACGGCATCGGCGAGCTCATCGTCTACGCCGTACCTTCCTTCCGCGGCGCCCACGTGCCGCTCTGGGCCGCCTTCATCGCCATCGGCTTCTCCACCAGCATCGGCGTCATCTTCGGCATCACGCCGGCCGCCAAAGCGGCATCCCTCGACCCCATCGAGGCGTTAAGATACGAGTAACTCCGCCGCTGGCGACCCGCCATGGCCTTAACTAAAAAGAACTTGCCTTTATTGGTCGCCCACCGCGGCTATCCCAGCCGCTATCCCGAGAACACCCTCCTCGGAATCCAGGCAGCCGTGGCCGCCGGCGCCCAGTGGTTCGAGTTCGACGTGCAGCTCTCCAAAGACCACGTCCCCTTCCTCTGCCACGATGACTCCCTGAAACGCACCGCCGGACTCGACCGGATGATCATGGACATGACGGCAGCGGAACTGGCATCCGTGGACATAGGTGAACCCGCCCGTTTCGGCGACAGATACCAGGGCACCCACCCCACCCCACTCGCGGAGCTCATGGTCTGGCTCAAGACCCAGGCGGGCGTCCATGCCTTCGTGGAGATCAAGCAGGAGAGCATCGGCCGCTTCGGCCTGGATACGGTAGTGGAGGCCACCATGCAGGCGGTGAAGCCCGCCCTCGCCCAGTGCGTCATCATCTCCTTCAACGCCGAAAGCCTGGAGCGGGCCCGGATTCTGGGCGCCGGTCCCGTGGGCTGGGCCTTGAAAGATACGAGCCCCGCCAGCGCCGCGAGAGCGGCAGGGTTCAGGCCTGAATACCTCTTCGCCAGCGACCGCCGGTTCGCCGCCGCCCAGGCCGCCCTGCAGGGGGATTGGCGCTGGGTGGTCTATCAGACCCAGGATCCGGCCCATGCCGTCCGGCTCACGGCACAAGGTGCCTACATGGTGGAGACCAACGCCATCGGCGACATGCTCCCGGCCCTGGGTCTCAAGTGACCGATCAATACGACGTCGTGGTGCTGGGCGCCGGCATCCACGGCGCCGGTGCGGCGCAAGCCGCCGCCGCTCTCGGCTACCGGACCCTGGTGCTGGAGCAGCGGGCCGTGGCCGGCGCCACCTCCAGCCGCTCCAGCAAGCTCATCCACGGGGGCTTGCGCTACCTGGAACAAGCGGAACTGGGTCTGGTGCGGGAATGCCTGCAGGAGCGGGAGCTCCTGCTGAAGCTCGCGCCCGACCTGGTGCACCTGCGCCGCTTCCGTATCCCGATCTACCGCCGCACCCGCCGCCGCCCCTGGCAGCTCTACGCGGGCTTGAGCCTCTATGCCCTGCTCGCCGGTCTGGGGAAGCATTCCGGTTTCCGGAGCATCCCGCGCCG
>DASYZF010000193.1:0-4251 GCA_035946515.1 Gammaproteobacteria bacterium
TCCACCACCACGCCCACCTCCGACTCGAAGTCGATGCCGTAGTCCTCGCTGGCCATGCGGATGGGGTCCGTGGGCGCCAGGAAACCGTCGCTCACGGCCTGGTACATGAGGGGGTCCTTGAGGAAGCTCGGGGGCACCTCGGCGCCGCGGGCCTTGCGCACCCGCTCCACGTGAGCCAGGTAGGCGCTGCCGTCCACGAATTGGGGGGCGCGGGGCAGCGCCGCCGCCAGGTCCTTCACGTCCAGCTTGAACGCATCGCGGGCCTTGCCTGCGTTGAGGGAATCGGACACCGACTTGAGCTGGTGCTCCGCCATGGCCCAGCTCTCCAGCGCATGCACCACGCTGCCGGCGATCTCCGGCACCTTCACGGCCTGCTGGAGCTTCCTGTCCACCACCACCAGCGTGCCGTCACGGCCGCCGGACTTGAGACTCGCGAGTTTCATTCCCTTAATGACTCCGGATAAAAAATGGCGGCCTGGCGGCCGCCGGTGTTCGACGTCGCCTCAGCGGCGCTTGGGATCGAAATGCTTCTTGATGCCCTGCCAGCACTCGTAGTAATCGCCCTGCAACTCCTTGGATTCCAGCGCCTGCTTCGTGGGCCGGAACACGGCCCGGGCCTCGAACATGAAGGCCATGGTGTCGGTGATGTGCAGGGGCTTGGTGGTGTCGCCAGCCACGGCCTTCTCGTAGCTGCCGGCGTCGGGGCCGTGGCCGCTCATGCAGTTGTGGAGCGAGGCGCCGCCGGGCGCGAAACCGCCCTTCTCGCCGCCCTCCTTGGCGTCGTACACCCCGGTGATGAGGCCCATGAACTCCGAGGCCACGTTGCGGTGGAACCAGGGAGGCCTGAAGGTGTTCTCCGCCACCAGCCAGCGGGGTGGGAAGATCACGAAGTCCATGTTGGCGGTGCCGGCAGTGTCGCTCGGGGAGGTGAGCACCGTGAAGATGGAGGGATCCGGGTGGTCGTAGCTGATGGAGCCGATGGTGTTGAAGCGAGTCAGCTCGTACTTGTAGGGCGCGTGGTTGCCGTGCCAGCCCACCACGTCCAGGGGCGAATGGCCAATCTCCGCGGACCAGAGCCGGCCCTGGAACTTGCCGACCAGCTCAAACTTGCCTTCGACATCCTCGTAGGCCGCTTTCGGGTAGAGGAAGTCCCGGGCGTTGGCGAGGGAATTCGAACCGATGGGGCCGAGCTCCGGCAGGCGCAGGGGCGCGCCGAAGTTCTCGGCCACGTAGCCCCGGGCCTCCCCGTCCGGCAGCTCCACCCTGAAGCGTATGCCCCGGGGGATCACCGCGATCTCCAGCGGCGCCACGGTGAGGATGCCGAGCTCGGTGGCGATCCTGAGGCGCCCCTGCTGGGGCACGATCAGGAGCTCGCCGTCCGCGTCGTAGAAGTAGCGGCCTTGCATGGGCCGGTTGGCGGCGTAGAAATGCACCCCGAGGCCCGTTTGGGCGGCGGCACTGCCGTTGCCCGCCACGGTGACGAGGCCCGCCACGAAATCCGTGGGCGTGGACGGGATGGGCGCCGGGCTCCAGCGCAGCTGGTTGGGGGTCGCCGGCACTTCGTCGAAGCGGTTGTGGAAGCGGCCTTCAGGCAGGGCCTTGAAGGGCTTGTGCATGGCGGCGGGCCGGATGCGATAGAGCCAGCTGCGGCGGTTGCCGTGGCGCGGCGCCGTGAAGGCGGTGCCCGAGAGCTGCTCGGCGTAGAGGCCGTAGGGCACCTTCTGGGGGGAGTTCTGGCCTACGGGCAACACCCCCGGCAGCGCCTCGGTGGCGAACTCGTTGCCGAAGCCGGACTGGTACTGGCCCGCGTCCGCCGGCAGGGCAGCGGCTTTGGGCTCCATGGCGCTCAGCTTCTGGCTCATTCTGGACTCCCGAAATTTGGGGTCACTATCAAAAATCCTTGGGCTAGGACGAACAGATTTTCGTTCCTGGCTAGGCGCGCGGAGTTCCGAGAGCGGAGTTACCAAATAGGTAATGAGCATCGAGGAACGACGCGCAACGCCGCCAGGGACGAAAAGATGCCGTCATAGCACGCCACGCTTCATCTGATCTCGTTCGATGGATTCAAACAGGGCCTGGAAGTTGCCCTCGCCGAAGCCCTCGTTGCCCTTGCGCTGGATGATCTCGAAGAACACCGGGCCGATGGCGTTCTGGGTGAAGATCTGCAGCAGCAGCTTCTTCTTGGTCTCCCGGTCCGCGTCGATGAGGATCTTGTTCTTGGCGAGCCTGGGCACGTCCTCGCCGTGGTTGGGCACCCGCTCGTCGATCATCTCGAAGTAGGCGTCCGGCGTGTCCAGGAACTTCTGGCCGGCGGCGCGCATGGCCTCCACCGTGGCATAGATGTCGTTGGTGAAGCAGGCGATGTGCTGGATGCCCTCGCCGTGGTATTCGTCCAGGTACTCGTTGATCTGGCTCTTGGGGTCGCTGGACTCGTTGAGCGGGATGCGCACCATGCCGTCCGGCGCGGTCATGGCCTTGGAGATGAGGCCGGTCTTCGCGCCCTTGATGTCGAAGTAGCGGATCTCCCGGAAGTTGAACAACTGCTCGTAGAACTTGGCGAACTTCTCCATGTTGCCGAAGTAGAGGTTGTGGGTCAGGTGGTCCACGAAGGTGAGGCCGAAGCCCTTGGGATGCTTGTCCGCCCCGGCCAAGTACTCGAACTCGGCGTCATACACCGAACCCTTGGCGCCGTAGCGGTCCACCAGATACAGCATGCTGCCGCCGATGCCTTTGATCACCGGCACGTCCACCGCCTTGGTGGACTCGAGCTCGGTGACGGCCTCGCCGCCCTTCTTCAGGGCCTCGCCGCGCACGAAGGCGGCGGGCTTGCTGAAGCGGATGGCGAAACCGCAGGCCGAGGGTCCGTGCTGCTTCGCGAACCCGGAAGCGAAGGAGTCCGGCTCCTCGTTCACCAGGAAGTTGCACTCCCCCTGACGGTAGAGGGTGATCCGGCGGCGCTTGTGCTTCGCCACCGGCGTGAAACCCAGCTTCGGGAACAGCTCATGGAGCAACTTAGGATTCGGCGCCGCGAATTCCACGAACTCGAAGCCGTCCACCCCCATGGGGTTCTCGAACTGCTGCGGCTGCATGCCGACGTTGGGCTGTGCGCTCATGAGCTATCACCTCGGGACGGGAAATCTACAATCAATTCAGCATTATACCGCCGGGGCGAAAGCCGCCCCAAACCGGCGCAAATCAGTTACTTAACGGCGCCAATTTCGGTCCGCACATCGATCAATTCCGGAAAGAACGTCAGGGATAAGGCTTTCTCCAGGAACTTCACGCCCGAGGAGCCGCCGGTGCCCTGCTTGTGACCGATGATGCGCTCCACGGTCTTCATGTGCCGGAACCGCCAGAGCTGGAAGTACTCCTCCACGTCCACGAGCTTCTCGCACATCTCGTAGGCATCCCACCAGTCACCGGTGGTCTCGTAGATGGTCTTGAACACGGCGGTGACGCCCGGATGCCGCTCGTAGGGCTGGCTCCAGTCCCGCTCCACCCGTTCGGCGGGTACCGGCAGGCCCCGGCGCCTCAAGTAACGCAGGAACTCATCGTAGAGGCTGGGCTGCTTGAGCAGCCCCTCCAGCCAGGCCTGGATGGAGGGCTCGTGGCGGAACACACCGATCATGTCCGCGTTCTTGTTGCCCAGCATGAACTCCAGCGCCCGGTACTGGGGCGACTGGAAGCCGGAAGCCGTGCCGAGGTTGTGGCGGAACTGGGTGTACTCGGTGGGGGTGAGGGTCTCCAGCACCGCCCACTGGTTGAAGAGCTGCATCTGGATCTGCTTGATGCGGGAGAGGCCCTTGAAGCAGGGCTCGAGCTCGTCCTGCTGCACGAGGCGGATCACCGCCGTGAGCTCGTGCTCCACGAGCTTCATCCAGAGCTCGGAGGTCTGGTGCTGGATGATGAACAGCATCTCGTCGTGGTGCGGGGGCGCGCTCACGGGCTGCTGGGCCTTGAACAGGGTGTCGAGGCAGAGGTAGCCGGAATAGGTCTCCCGGCCCTTGAGGTCGGTATAGATGCCCTGCTCCAGCTCGCGCTTGTTGCCGCTCATGCCCGTGAAGACCCCGTCGGGACGCCCTGAATCCGGCCATTCTACCCGACCCCTCCCCGGGGCCCGGCCCATCAGGGGGGTCATGTATAATTGCCGCCCCGCTGCCCGGCCCCAAGCCCGGCGGCTTTCATCTATATAAATAAGCACTCCCCGCCTGCGGGCCGGGGCCTCCTTGAGGGAGGCCCTTCAAGCGCTCC
>DASYZF010000194.1:0-5643 GCA_035946515.1 Gammaproteobacteria bacterium
GAGTGCGCCGCCGTGGGCGTGCCGGACGAGCACTCCGGCGAGGTGGTGAAGCTCTTCGTGGTGCGCAAGGACCCGAACCTCACCGCCGAGGAGCTCATCGCCCATTGCCACAAGTACCTGACGGGCTACAAGGTGCCGAAGCACGTGGAGTTCCGCACCGAGCTTCCCAAATCGAACGTCGGGAAGATCCTCAGAAGGGAACTCAGAGAGAAACATTGAGTTTGAGCGCTTCTGAGCTTCCCATCGGCGTCTTCGATTCGGGCGTAGGCGGTCTCACCGTCCTCAAGGCGCTACGCGCGCGCCTGCCCCACGAACGTCTCCTCTATCTCGGCGATACCGCACGCCTCCCCTACGGCACCAAGGGTCCGGATACCGTGGCCCGCTACGCCGTACAGGCGGCGGGACACCTGGTGGAGCGGGGCATCAAGCTCCTGGTGGTGGCCTGCAACACGGCCTCGGCTGTCGCCATGCCGGCGCTCAGCGCGAAGTTCGCGCCCCTGCCGGTGCTGGGCGTGGTGGAAGCCGCCGCCGCAGCGGCTGTGGGAGTCTCGAAGAGCGGGCACATCGCCGTGCTCGCCACCGAGGGCACGGTGCAGGGCGGTGCCTACGAGCGCGCCATCAGGGGACGCCGCGCCGACGCGCGCGTCTATTCCCAGGCCTGTTCCCTGTTCGTGGCCCTGGCGGAGGAAGGCTGGGTGCAGGGTCCGCTGGTCGAATCCGTGGTGCGGGAGTATCTGCATCCGCTCCTGGACGAGAAGCGGCGCGACCACCTCGATTGCCTGGTGCTGGGCTGCACCCATTTCCCGCTCTTGAAGGGGGCCATCGCCCACGTGGCGGGGGCTGAACTCAAGCTGGTGGATTCCGGCGAGACGGTGGCGGCAGCAGCCGCGGCGCTGCTGGTCCAGGCCGGACTTACGCGCGAGGCCGGTAAGGGTGACGCCCGCTTCCTCGCCACCGACGGCGCCGAGCGCTTCGCCCGGGTGGGCAGCCTGTTCCTGGGCGAGAGGCTCAGCGCTTCCGACGTCGAGATCGTGGACCTATAAAAAAGAAAACGCCCCGCCGCTCACGCGGCGGGGCGTCACCCTTGGTCGATATCAGTGGAAGGTCTCGGCCGTGACCGCTTCCAGGTGCACGGTCTTCCAGCCGGAACGTACGCCCCACCAGTAGAAGCCGAGCCCCACCAGCGCCACCACGCCCAGGTCCCAGCCGAAGGGGATGAAGTTCTGGCCGCCGAACTGGGAGCTGCCGCCCCAGGAGAGCAGGGCGACGGTGGGCAGATACAGCACCAGCCACCAGGCCGCCCGCATCTGGCGCTTGAAGTCGTGCCAGCCGCCCAGGGCTTCGAAGTAGAACCACAGCACAGCCCCACACATCATGACTCCGATCACCTCGGCAGTAAGGGGCCAGCGGGCCCAGTAGAGCACCAGGGTGCCGAGCATGAAGGCGGCGGCGCCGAGCCACTGCAGCCCCGGGACCGTCAGCGGGCGTTTGATGTCCGGTGCGATGCGCCGCAGCACCACCACGGCCACCGGACCGATGAGGTAGGAGATGACGCAGGCGACCGAGGTGATGTCCGCACCCTTGTCCCAACCCCTGAACCAGAAGAAGAACAGGAAGGCCACGGCGAGGTTGAGCCACATGGCGGGCCGCGGGATGCCGTACTTGGGGTGTACCCGGCCGAAGATCTTCCACAGGGTACCGTTGCGCTCCATGCCCCAGAGCATGCGTGAGCTGGAGGCGGTATAGGTGGTGCCGGTGCCGCTGGGGCTGATGAAGGCGTCCACGTAGAGGAGCAGCGCCAGGAAGTTCAGGTTCACCGCCAGGGCGAGCTGGGCATAGGGGGAGCTGAAGTTGATGCCGCTCCAGCCGTTCACGATGTCGGCGGGCGACACCGAGCCCAGGAAGGCCACCTGCAGCAGGATGTAGATGCAGGCGCAGATGACGATGGAGCCGATCACGCCGATGGGCACGTCGCGGCCCGGGTTCTTGGATTCGCCGGCGAGGTTCACCGGGCTCTGGAAGCCGTTGAAGCTGAACACGATGCCGCTGGTCGCGACCGCGGTGAGCACCGCCGCGAGGTCGGTGCTGTGGGCACCGCCGTGGATGCCTACGGAGAAGTTCTCGTGGTGGAAGCCGGCGGCGATGAGCGACAGGCCCGTGAACGCCGGGATGATGAGCTTGAAGGTGGTGATCGCGGTGTTGGTCTTCGCGAAGAAGTTCACGCTCCAGAAGTTGAGCAGGAAATAGATGATCACCAGCACCGCGCCGATGGTGAGGCCGGTGCCGCTCACCGTGCCGTTATGGAACAGGCTGGGCGCCCAGGGTTGTGCCCAAGACCACGGCCAGGAGGCCATGTACTGCACCGAGGCGAAGGCCTCCACCGGGATCACCGAGACCACCGAGATCCACGCGGCCCAGGCCGCGAGCGCGCCCACCAGGGAGCCGTGGGTATAGAGGCCGAAGCGCACCATGCCGCCGGATTCCGGGAACATGGCGCCGAGCTCGGCGTAGGAGAGCGCGATGATGAGGATCACCACCGCGCCGATGATCCAGGCATACACGGCGTCCGGGCCGGCGAGGCGCGCGGCCTTGGCGGCGCCGAACAGCCAGCCGGAGCCGATGATGGAACCGATGCCGGTCATCATCAGGGAGATGGCACCGACGTCGCGGTGCAGCAGGGACTTGTTCGCCATGGAAGGTTCCTTTAGGGAGGAAGGGTGGGCCGGTGGACCGGCTCTCTGCAGGGCGGAATCATGGCAGCATTGCCGCTCCCTGTCAGCCCGGGCGCGGTGGCCCCGGGGCGACCGCCACAGTAGACTGACTCCAGGCCTGAAAGTTCAGAGCATGGGATGACCGACGCCGCCGAAAAAGCCTTCCTGGAGCGCCTCGCGCAGATGGCGCTCGCCAACATCGGACGCGAGTACCCCAACCACATCCAGCACCTCATGGAGGGTGACGGGGACGCGCGCACGCCCCGGGAACTGCATCCCGTGTTCTCGGGCGCCTACGACTGGCATTCCGCGGTGCACAACTATTGGCTCTTGGTGCGGCTCCTGCGCCTCCATCCGCACGGTGCGTACGCCGCCGCCGCCCGGGTGCTGATCGCGCGGCGCTTCAACCCGGCGGACATGGCGGAGGAATGTCGCTATCTCGACGATCCGCTCCGCGCTTCCTGGGAGCGGCCCTATGGACTCGCCTGGCTGCTGCAGCTCGCGGCGGAACTCGCGGAGTGGAGCACGCCTGAGGCCCGCGCCTGGCGGAGCACGCTCGCCCCGCTCGAAGCCGTGGCCCGGGAACGCTTCCGGGTCTGGCTGTACAAGCTCTTCTATCCCATCCGTTCCGGTGAGCATTCCCAGACCGCCTTCGCTTTCGGCCTGATGCTGGACTGGGCCCGCGCCGTGGACGATGCGCCCATGGCGGAGCTGGTCCGTGCCAAGAGCCTGGAGTTCCACCGTTTCGATGTCTCGGCGCCGCTCGTTTACGAGCCCGGAGCCCAGGACTTCCTCTCGCCGGTGATCGCGGAAGCGGACCTCATGCGCCGGGTGTTGCCGTCGGCGGACTTCACGCGCTGGCTCGATGCCTTCCTGCCGCAGTTGCCACGCGGCGGCGACGGCCGCTGGCTGGAGCCTGCCGTGAGCCGCGACCCCTCCGATCCCAAGCTCGCGCACATCGACGGGCTGAACCTCAGCCGCGCCTGGATGCTGCAGGGCATCGCCGCGGCGCTGCCCGCGGCGGACGGCCGGCGCGCGGCACTCCTCGCCGCGGCGGAGCGCCACGCCGAGGCGGGCTTTGCCGCCATCCGCGAGGAACGCTACGAGGGCAGCCATTGGCTGCCGAGCTTCGCCGTCTACCTGCTCACCCGCCGCGGGCTCACGCCGTGAACGCGGCCCGTGCGGCGCTCTGGCGGCGGTTCCTGTGGCGCTGTTGCACGCTGCTGTGGCTGTGGGTGCTCGCCACCGTCGTGGGCGTGGCGTTCCGGGGAGCGGTGGATCCGCCCACCACGGCCTTCATGCAGGAGAAGCAGCTGGAGGCGCTCGCCAAGGGCTCCAAGGCCCACGTCCAATACCGGTGGGTGGACTACGACGCCATCTCGCCCTACATGCGGCTGGCGGTGGTGACGGCGGAGGACCAGAACTTCCCCTACCACCATGGCTTCGACTGGGAAGCGATGAGCGCCGCGTTCGAGCACAACGCCCGGAGCCGGCATGTGCGCGGCGGCAGCACCATCAGCCAGCAGACCGCCAAGAACCTGTGGCTCTGGCCTGGCCGCAGCTACCTGCGCAAGCTGGTGGAAGCCTGGTTCACGGTGCTGATCGAGACGGAGTGGTCCAAGCAGCGCATCCTCGAGACCTATCTCAACGTGGCGCAGCTGGACGACTACACCTTCGGCGTGGGCGCGGCCGCGCAACTCTCCTTCGGGGTGAAGGCCTGGGAACTCACCCCCGAGCAGGCGGCGTTGCTCGCGGCGGCGCTGCCGGAACCGGACCGGGTGGATGTCACCGAGCCGTCTGCCTATATGCAGAAGCGCCAAGCCTGGATTCTGGAGCAGATGGAAGAATTGGGCGGGCCGGGCTATCTCGACGACATCGAGCAGCCGAAACGCTGAGACTCAGCTTCGATCGAAAGCCGCGATGCCGCTGAAGCGGCGCATGCGCTCCCGGAACCTGGGGTTGAGGACGGCCATGAGCCGCCACAGGAGCTGCATCAGGAAGGGTACCTCCAGGCGATCGAGGCGCTTCGCTTCCACGGCGAGTTCACGGTATTCCGCTGGGTTCCATCCCAGGGGGCGGAAGAATTCAACCCCCTCCCCGGGCGCGAACTTGAAGCTCACGTCCTGGTTCCTGATCATGCCGCCCTTGTATTGGCGCGCGAGGAAGCTGAGCAGCGCCGGTGAGGAGATGTCCATGAGCCAGCGCTTGAAGCTCACCTGCTGGTGCAGGTCCTGGGTCAGGGACTTCACCTGGGCCTCGTCCATATAGATGAGCAGCCCTTCGGTGATCACCAGCACCCTGTCGGCGGCGGCGCCGACCCGGGTGAAGAGCGCGCGCCGCGCCACGGGCTCGGCGAGGTCCACTGCGTGGCGCTCCAGCCGGCAGAAGCACTTGGCGTCCTTCAGGGCCGCGTTCTTGTATTCGATCATGGGCGCCAGGTCCGCCTCCACCCAGCGCAGCGTCGCCGGCAGGGCGAGGCGGTAGGGGCGGGTGTCGAGTCCCGCGGCCAGGTTCAGCACCGTGTCGCAGCCCTGTGCCTCCACCGCCTCCAGGATGAGTTCGTCCAGTACCTGGGTGCGCACCACGATGGGCCACCCGGGCATGCGGATCTCCTGGATGATCCGTGCGCCCCGTTCCCCGGCGAGCTGGCGCGCGTAGGGGTCGAAGAACAGCGCGTCGGGCCGCTCGCTCTCCATGGCGCGGTACATCGCCACCCACAGGGCGGTGTCGGAGACGTCGCGGATCGCAGATTCTTCAGCCATGCGGGTGTCCGTCATGGGGACGAAGCGAAACACCCCAAATAGAAAGGGGTGCAAACTTCTGATGGACGGGTCAGGGGTTCCGAAAGCCGGCCTGGGCAAGAGGGAGGGGCCCAGACACAGGGGGTTGGCACATTCGGTAATCCCGCCATCATAGGGTTTGCACCCCTTAG